>NZ_WNXE01000116.1:1583-3952 GCF_010993615.1 Arhodomonas sp. KWT
ATCCTCGGCCCGGTGGCGCCGACCCCGGCGTTCGACATCGGTGAGAAGGCCGACGACCCGGTGCAGATGTATCTCTCCGACATCTACACCCTGGCGGTGAACCTCGCCGGCCTGCCGGGGCTGTCGGTGCCCGCGGGCTTCGCCAACGGCCGGCCGGTGGGCATGCAGCTCATCGGTAACTACTTCGACGAGGCGCGGCTGCTCAACGTCGGCCACCGCTTCCAGCAGGCCACCGACTGGCACACCCGCGCCCCCGGCGATTTCGCCTGACGCGCGACCAACAGGCGGCGGCGCCCCGGCGCCGCCACGATCGACTACTTACGACTAGCGGGAACCCGTCATGGAGTGGGAACCGGTCATCGGACTCGAGATTCACGCCCAGCTCGCCACCCGGACGAAGATCTTCTCCGGGGCGTCCACCGCCTATGGTGCCGAGCCCAACACCCAGGCCTGCGCGGTGGACCTGGGGCTGCCCGGCGTGCTGCCCGTGCTCAACGAGCAGGCGGTGCGCTTCGCTGTGCGTCTCGGGCTCGCCCTGGACGCCGAGGTCGCCGGGCGCTCGGTGTTCGCGCGCAAGAACTACTTCTACCCCGACCTGCCCAAGGGCTATCAGATCTCGCAGTACGAGCTGCCCGTGGTCGGCACCGGCCACCTGGACATCGACCTCGAGGACGGCACCACCAAGCGCATCGGGGTCACCCGCGCGCACCTGGAGGAGGACGCCGGCAAGAGCCTGCACGAGGGCTTCGAGGCGATGACCGGCATCGACCTCAACCGCGCCGGCACGCCGCTGCTGGAAATCGTCTCCGAGCCGGACCTGCGCTCGGCGAAGGAGGCGGTCGCCTACATGAAGAAGCTCCACTCGCTGGTGCGCTACCTCGGCATCTGCGACGGCAACATGCAGGAGGGGAGCTTCCGCTGCGACGCGAACGTCTCCGTGCGACCGAAGGGCGAGTCGGGCTTCGGCACCCGCGCCGAGCTCAAGAACCTCAACTCGTTCCGCTTCGTCGAGCGCGCCATCAACCACGAGATCGAGCGCCAGATCGAGCTCATCGAGGACGGCGGCGAGGTCGTGCAGGAGACGCGCCTGTACGACGCCGACAAGAACGAAACCCGCTCGATGCGCACCAAGGAAGAGGCGAACGACTATCGCTACTTCCCGGACCCGGACCTCCTGCCGCTGGAGGTGACCCGGTCGCTGATCGAGGAGATCCGCGGCGAGCTCCCGGAGCTGCCGGACGCCAAGAAGGCGCGCTTCGAGGCCGACTACGGCCTGCCCGCCTACGACGCCGGCGTGCTCACCGCCAGCCGCGAGCTCGCCGACTACTACGAGGCCACCGTGACCGCGGCGGACGGCGAGGCCAAGCTCGCCGCCAACTGGGTCATGGGCGAGCTCTCCGGGGCGCTGAACAAGGCCGGCCTGGACATCACCGACTCGCCGGTGAGCGCCGCCGACCTCGGCGGGCTGCTGTGCCGGATCAACGACGAGACCATCTCCGGCAAGATCGCCAAGGACGTCTTCGAGGCCATGTGGAACGGCGAGGGCGACGCCGACACGGTGATCGAGTCGAAGGGGCTGAAGCAGGTCACCGACACCGGCGCCATCGAGGCCATGGTGGACGAGGCCATCGCCGCCAACCCCACCCAGCTCGAGCAGTACCGTGCCGGCAAGACCAAGCTCCTCGGCTTCTTCGTCGGCCAGGTGATGAAGGCGTCCGGGGGCAAGGCGAACCCGCAGCAGGTCAACGAGATCCTGCGCCGCAAGCTCGACGGCTGATCACCCGGCCGCCGCCGGGGGCGCGCCGCGTCCCCGGCCCATGCTTGAACACCCCCGCCACGCCCCCATCTCGAACGGTACAGCCGCGACGGGACCGAGCCTCATGAGTGACCGCCTCTACCGCTTTCTCTTCGAGAACGCCGACGTTCGCGGCGAGCTCGTCCAGCTGGACAGCGTCTACCGGGAGCTCACCCGGCGGGCGGACTACCCCCCGGTGGTGAACCGCCTGCTCGGCGAGGCGCTGGCGGCGGCGGCGCTGCTCACCGCGACGCTCAAGTTCCGCGGCCGGCTGGTGATGCAGATCCAGTCCAGCGGCCCGCTGACCATGCTCGTCGTCCAGGCCAGCAGTGACGGCGGCATGCGGGCGATGGCACGCTACAACGCCGAGGTACCGGACGCCACCCTGGACGAACAGGCCCGTGACGGCGCGCTGGCCATCACCCTGGAGCCCGACGACGACACCCAGCGCTACCAGGGCATCGTCGATCTCGCCCCCGGAAGCCTGGCGGCGGCCCTGGAGAAATACTTCCGCGAGTCCGAGCAGCTCGACACGCGGGTCTGGCTCTCGGCGGCCGAGGGCCGCGCCGGCGGC
>NZ_WNXE01000116.1:4049-6540 GCF_010993615.1 Arhodomonas sp. KWT
CGTGGCCGGGTCGAAGTCCGTCCACACGTCGCCGTTGACCACCCAGAACGGGGCCTCGCCGAGCAGCGGCAGCGCCCGCCGGATCCCGCCGCCGGTCTCCAGCGCGCTGTCGCCCTCGTCCGAGATCGTCACCTCGAGGCCCCAGGCACCGCCGTCGCCGAGGTACTCCCGCAGACGTGCGCCCTGCCAGGCGACGTTGACCACCACGCGGGTCACACCGGCCCGGGCCAGGGCCGTGAGGTGCCAGTCGATCAGCGGCCGGCCACCCGCGCACAGCATGGGCTTGGGCCGGTCGTCCGTCAGCGGGCGCATGCGCTCGCCGCGCCCGGCGGCCAGGATCATCGCGTGCATCACCCCCCCTCCTCTCCCACGCGGTAGCGCGCGAAGAGCTCGAGCAGCGGCGCCAGCTCCGGCCACGCGGCGGCCTCGCGGCGCACGTAGCGTGCGAACCGCGGCAGCTCAGGGAGATAACGGGACTTGCCGTCACGATAGTGCAGCCGGGCGAAGACCCCCAGGACCTTGAGATGACGCTGCACCGCCATCCAGTCCAGGTCCTGGCGGAACGCCGCCTCCCCCGGCAACGCCAGCCCGGATTCGGCGGCGCGCTCGCGGTATAGCGCGATCCAGCGCGTCTCGTCCGCCTCCGGCCACTCCCAGAACGCGTCGCGGAGCAGGCTCGCGAGATCGTAGGTCAGCGGACCGACGACGGCGTCCTGGTGATCGATCACGCCGGGCAGCCGCTCGCAGTCCATGAGGTTGCGGACCATGAAGTCCCGGTGCACCCCCACCCGCGGCTGGGCCAGTGCGCGCCCGATGAGCCGCTCGCACACCGCCTCCCAGTCTCGGCGCTCGGCGTCGTCCAGACGGATGCCCCGGTGACGGCCCAGGTACCAGTCGACGAACAGCGACAGCTCCCGGGCAAGCAGGTCCCGGTCATAGGGCGGCAGCCCGTCGGGCAGCGGCGCGGCCTGCCAGCGCACCAGGGCGTGGATGGCCGCCGGCATCAACCGTTCGCCCTCGCCGGCGTTGAGCCCGGCGAGATAGTCCCGACCGCCGAGATCCTCCAGCAGCGCCCAGCCACGCCCGGCATCCGACGCCAGCACCGCCGGGGCATGCAGACCGGCGTCGCGCAGCAGCCGGCCGGTCACCAGGAACCGCGCGAGCTGGGGCGAGTCCTCGCCCGCGACCATCAGCACGCACGTACCGGCCTCGTGAGCGACGCGGAAATAGCGCCGGTCACCGGCATCCCCGGTCATGGGTGCGAGCTGCACGCGGGCACCCAGCCGCGCCTCGATCCAGTCCTGCATCGCCGCCGTCGCGGTATTCGTGTCGCTGCCCTTCACGCCGGTCACGGCGCCTCCCCTGTGGCTGTTGGCAAAGGCGACGATGATACTACCAGCCCGCCGCCTCCCGGGACGCCCGTCGCCGGTCCTATGGCCGTAAAAGCGCCGGCGCGACGGGCAACGCCACGAGCGCGTTTGCGGCGGCGTGGGAGCTGTGCGAAGGTAGCGACGCCTTGCAGGAGAAGAACGCGTGACCCGGAAAACCCCACTGGTCCGCCTCGCATGGATTACCGCGCTCGCCACCCTGGCCCCCTCTGTCGCCGGGGCGGCCGACGGCCCGTGGGCGCTGTGCGGCCCGCCACTGACCCCGGCGCCCCTCGGTGATCCGGCCAAGCGCGACGACCCTGACACGCCCACGGAGGTGGACGCCGGCGCCGTACGCTACGACCAGGGACGCTACGTGCTCACCGGCGGCGCGGTGATCCGGCGCGCGGATCGCAAGGTCACCGCGGAGCGCATGGAGTACCGCACCGACCCGGAGCGCGTGAGCGCCAGCGGCGACGTCCACTACGAAGAGGCCGGTGCGGTGGTCACCGCGGACGAGGCCCGGATGAACCTGGACGCGGACACCGGGCGCTTCTCGGCGGTGACCTACCGGGTCGACGCCGGTCACCTCCAGGGCGACGCCAGCCGCGCCGAGCGCCTGGGTCCCGAGCGTGCCCGCTACTACGACGTGCGCCTGTCCACGTGCAACCCCGGCGAGGAGGTCTGGTGGCTGCACGCCGGCACGGTGACCATCGACCAGGAAGAAAACCAGGGCACGGCGACCAACGCCTGGCTGTCGGTCGCCGACGTGCCGGTGTTCTACTCCCCCTGGCTGCGCTTCCCGGTGGGCAGCGAGCGCCTGACGGGCTTTCTGGCGCCGAGCATCGGCCAGAGCAGCGACGGCGGATTCCAGGTCAGCACGCCCTGGTACTGGAACATCGCCCCGAACCGTGACGCCACCATCACGCCGACGTACTACACCAAGCGCGGCCTGATGCTGGGCGGCGAATTCCGGTACCTGGAGCCCTGGGCG
Organism: Arhodomonas sp. KWT; assembly: GCF_010993615.1. Lineage (NCBI taxonomy): Bacteria > Pseudomonadati > Pseudomonadota > Gammaproteobacteria > Chromatiales > Ectothiorhodospiraceae > Arhodomonas > Arhodomonas sp. KWT. The sequence continues at coordinate 6,411 of NZ_WNXE01000116.1, forward strand.
GCGGGCGAGGTCCACGGCACCTACCTGCCCAACGACAGTGCCTACGGCGACGACCGCTGGCTCGTCCAGCAGCACCACCGCTTCGCGGCCGGAAAGCACTTCAGCGGCGAGCTCGAGCAGCGCCGGGTGA
>NZ_WNXE01000116.1:6637-8871 GCF_010993615.1 Arhodomonas sp. KWT
GAGCGACGACGACTACCTCGACGACTTCGATACCGGATTCAACGACGGCGACTTCTCCTCGTCAGAACGCAATCTGGAGAGCTACGCCCGGGCGTCCTGGAGCACGGAGGACTGGCAGGTCACCGCCGACGCCCAGGACTGGCAGACGATTGACCCGACCGTCTCCCCACGCAACGAACCCTATGCGCGCCAGCCCAGGGTGAGCTTCGACTACCGGCCGCTGATCACGGACATGCCGCTGGACGTATCGTTCGAGGCGGAGGCGGTGGACTTCTACCACCCCTATCCGGATCAGCGTGTCACCGGCCAGCGTTTCGACATGAAACCGCGCCTGGCCCTGCCGCTGCGCTCGCTCGCCTATCATTTCGAGCCGGCGGTATCCTGGCGCTACACCAGCTATCAGCTCGACGATCCGGACGGCACCAGCCGCAGCCCGGACCGCAGCGTGCCGATCTACAGCGTGGACACGGGGCTGAACTTCGTCCGCGACACGTCCTGGTTCGGGCATAACATGACCCAGACCCTGGAACCGCGGATGTTCTACCTCTACGTCCCCGAGCGGAATCAGGACGACCTGCCCACGTTCGACACCGACGCCTCGGACCTCAGCTACAGCCAGCTCTTCCGGGAGGAGCGCTTCAGCGGCCCGGACCGCGTGGGTGACGCCAACCAGCTAAGCCTCGGCGTGACCTCGCGCCTGCTGGATCAGAACACCGGCCGGAACTACCTGCGCTTCTCCGCCGGCCAGATCTTCTATTTCGACGACCGCGAGGTCACGCTGGATGGCAGCGACGACACCGAGGAGCGCTCCGACTACTTCACCGAGCTCCGGCTGAATCTGCCCCTCGGGCTGAGCAGCACCATCAACTACAGCTGGGACGAGGCCGATTTCGGGAACCACGACCTCTACAGCCGGGTCCGATGGAACAATGGCGGCCCGCTGCTGCTCAACGTCAGCTACCGCGACCGCAGCGGCGAGGGCCGCAACCCGCTGGAGCAGGCGGAGACGAGCTTCGCGCTGTCCGTCTCGCCGCGCTGGTCGGTGCTCGGCGGCTGGAACCAGGATCTGCTCGACAAGGAGACGGACGAGCGCTTCATCGGCCTGGAGTACGAGAGCTGCTGCTACGCGATCCGCGCGGTCTACCAGGCGACCCAGGACAACGCCCCCGGCGACAACCTGGAGAACCAGATCCTGCTCCAGTTCGCGCTCAAGGGCCTGGGTGGCCTCGGTGATACAATCCCCCAGTTTTTCGAGAATGCGGTGCCGGGCTACAAGGCCCGGCCAGGCTACTGACCGGACGCGGTGCCCGCGTGCACCGGGCGTCCCCACGACTGATCGAGGTATAGACCGTGTTGCGCATGAGCCTCTACCGGTGCATCGCCGCCGCCTTCCTGACGCTCGCCCTGGCGGGGCCGGCGGCGGCCCAGCTGCTGGACCGGATCGTCGCCGTGGTCAACGAAGACGTCATCCTGATGTCGGAATTCCAGGACGAGCTCGCCCAGGTCCGCTCGCAGCTGCAGCAGCGTGACATCGAGGCGCCGTCGGAGCAGGAGCTGCGCCAGCAGGTCCTGGAGCGCCTGGTCGTCGAGCAGCTCCAGATCGACGCCGCCAACCGGCGCGGCATCACCGTCGACCAGGCCACGCTCGACGCCGCGGTCCGCCGCGTGGCCGAACGCAACAACCTGGACCTGCGCGGCTTCCGCGACGCCCTCGTCAATCAGGGCATGTCCATGGACGGGTTCCGCGAGCGCCTGCGCCGCCAGATCCTTGTCCAGCGCCTGCGCCAGCGCGTCATGGATCAGCGGGTCAACGTCACGCCCCAGGAGATCGAGCAGTACACCGCGCGCCTCGCCGAGGACCAGCAGGAGTACCACCTCCGACACATCCTTGTGGCGCTACCGGAGGCGGCCTCGCCCGAGGCCATCTCCGACGCCCGCGACAAGGCCGAGGCCCTGCGCCGCCAGCTCACCGAGGGCGGCGCCAACTTCGCGACCCTGGCGGCGGCGCGCTCGGACGGGCGCAACGCGCTGGAGGGTGGCGATCTCGGCTGGCGCCGGGCCGGCGAGCTGCCGGGCGTTATCGCCGACCGCCTGAACGCCCTCGACCCCGGCGGGATCAGCGAGGTTCTGCGCACGCCCTCGGGCTTCCACCTGTTCAAGATGGAGGACCGCCGCGCCGCCGAGCGGCACGTCGTCACCCAGAGCCATATCCGCCACATCATGATCCAGACCAA
>NZ_WNXE01001170.1:0-501 GCF_010993615.1 Arhodomonas sp. KWT
GCGGCAGGGTCGAGGTCAGTGCCGGGGCCACGCGCATCGTCGCCGAGGTGCAGTACTTCAGTCTCCGCCGCGCCTGGCCCGTGGCCAACGACAGGTTCCCGCTGCGCCTCACGAGGAGTTAATGATGACATCCCCCTTACGCGTGTTCTGCCTCCTGGCCCTGGTACTCGCCATAGCCCTGAACGCCCGGGCCGAGGTCGCCTTCCCCGAGCCCGGGGCGTTCATGGATGCCCTCTACGATCAGGATTTTCAGGCCAACCTGGAGGCCGCCCGCAACGGTGATGCCAGAGCTCAAGTGCTGGTCGGGGCAGCCTACACCATCGGTATCGAGTGGCAGGACGTGCCCATCGATTTCCCCAAGGCCGCCAAGTGGATCAAGAAGGCCGCCGCTCAGGACCTCGCCGAGGGCCTCTACTGGCTGGCCGGCATGTACGCCGCCGGCTACACCGTGGAGAAGAGCCCGGAGAAATGGCTCGAGCTCACCGCCGAGGCCGGCGAGCA
>NZ_WNXE01001171.1:0-501 GCF_010993615.1 Arhodomonas sp. KWT
GTGACTGACGGGGCGCCGCCTCGCATGACGCCGCGGGATCGGTCATCCTCTGCGAATTCCACATACGCCTTGACGGAGGACCCATGGCGAGCGATGAGCGTTTCCCCACGCGCTGTATCCATGCGGGGCAGGTTGCCGACCCTTACGGGGCGCCGTACGTGCCGGTCTACAACACCACCACCTTCGGCTTTACGGACACGCAGGCGCTACGCGAGGCTGCCGCCGCACCGGACCGCCGTCCTCTGTATACGCGCTACGGCAGCAATCCGACGATCTTTGCCGTGGAACGCCAGCTCGCCGCACTGGAGGGCGGTGAGGCGGCGCTGGTGTTCGGGGCCGGCATGGCCGCGATCTCCGCTGTATGCATGGCGCACGGGCAGGGCGGGGTGGCCGTGGTCGGCAACGCCTACGGGGGCACGCTGGAGCTGGTCTCGGAGCGTCTCCCGGCGCTCGGGTGGCGGGGGCACCTGGCCTTCCCCGACGAGATGGAGGCGCTCGACG
>NZ_WNXE01001172.1:0-501 GCF_010993615.1 Arhodomonas sp. KWT
CTGAAGAGCGGCGTCTGGGCCCGCTTCACCGGCGCCGGCGAGCGTATCGGCCTGGGCTCGCGGGAGGGCAGCGAGCGCCTGATGACCGAGGTGCTCGCGCCGCCGCGGGACGATCGCCGCATCGCCAGCGAGTACCGCGCCCTGGCCGCCCACCTCGGCGCGGACACCACCCGCTTCCCCATGGACCTGGCACTCGGCGACGACGACCACGTCGCGGCCCGCTCCGCCATCGCGGGGGCCGGGGTGAACGGGCGCTACGTGGCGTTCGCGCCGTTCACCACCCGTCCCCAGAAGCACTGGTTCAACGAGCGCTGGCGGGACCTCGCCGGGCGTTTCGCCGCCGAGACCGGTGCGACCCCGGTGGTGCTCGGCGGCCCGGAGGACCGCGCGGCGGCGGAGGCGCTGGTCGCCGACAGCCCGGCGGTCAGCGTCGCCGGCGGGCTGTCGCTGCGCGCCAGCGCCGCGGCCATCGCCGGTGCCGAGGCCCTGGTGGGCGTGGAT
>NZ_WNXE01001173.1:0-501 GCF_010993615.1 Arhodomonas sp. KWT
GGGATGAGCGTGTAGACTCTGGGCGACAACGGGACGATGACCTCAGGGAGGAGGCATGGCGATCACGGACTGGCCGGTGGCGGAACGCCCGCGGGAGAAACTGCTCGCGCGCGGCGCCGGCGCGCTCTCCGATGCGGAGCTGCTGGCGATATTCCTGCGTACCGGGCGCCAGGGGCGCACGGCGGTGGACGTGGCCCGGGAGATGCTCTCGGCCTTCGATGGGCTGCGCGGGCTCATGGAGGCGGACCAGGCCCGGTTCGCCGCTCACCCGGGCATGGGGCCGGCGAAGTTCGCCCAGCTCCAGGCGGTGCTGGAGATGGCCCGGCGCCATCTCCACGAGCGGCTGGTACGCGGGGACGCGCTCACCAGCCCCGACGATACGCGGCTGTTCCTCACCGCGCGGCTGCGCCATCAGCCCGCGGAGGTGTTCGCCGCGCTGTTCCTGGACAACCGTCACCGGGTGATCGCCTTCGAGGAGCTGTTCCGCGGCACCATCGACGC
>NZ_WNXE01001174.1:0-500 GCF_010993615.1 Arhodomonas sp. KWT
CACGGGCGGGATCGACCCCGCCTCCGCGCCGGACTATCTCGCCCTCGACAATGTCGTGTGCGTGGGCGGGAGCTGGCTCGCGCCGCCGGCGAGCGTGGCGGCCGGGGACTGGGCCGGGATCACGGAGCGGGCGCGGGCGGCCGCGGCGCTCGGCGGGCGCACGCCGCCGCCGGGCCCCGCCGTGCCGGACCGGAGGCGCGCATGAGCGGCGGTGCGGGCGGGGCACGCCCGGCGGTCGCCGTCCTCGCCAGCCGTAGCCTCCGGCTTGGCCCCGACAGCCCCGCGGCGCGCTTCATCCGGCGGTTCGAGCCGTACTTCCGCGAGGTCCTGCGCCCGGAGCTCCATCTGCTCGAGGGTACGTACCGCTCGCTGTTGCGGTGCGGCCTGCTGCACGACTACGAGCCGGTGGTGCGGGTTCCGCCAGGGGGCGAGGGCGGACTGGTGGCGCTGAGCGACCGGGTCGTCTCCGGGCTGCCCGACGGGCGCCGGCTCGATGCCGT
>NZ_WNXE01000117.1:0-8859 GCF_010993615.1 Arhodomonas sp. KWT
GGCACGGCGATGGCGCCGAAGCCGATGTGGACGTGTCTGCGCATGGTCGCCCCAGGGCGGCCATCCTGGCTTTGCCGTGCCTGTGTGGCGCTGGCAGAACGCGCACATCGGGGTTGCGAGGTCGGTCGCGCAAGGCAGTGGGCGTTGCCGGCACTGCAGGACGGGATGTTGGCTGCCAGGAGCAGCCAACCTACAACACCGGTTCCCTTCACCGGCGTGCCGTAAGGGGGACTGTCGGCAAACCCGGTAACCCCGCAGCTCCCGAAGGTCGGCTGCTCCTGGCAGCCGACATCCGTTCCATATAGGCCGTGGACCGGTCGTTTGCAGGCAACCCGCGGGACACCCCCGTGGAGAGCGCGGCGCTGGTCGCGCGGGGGCGCTTGTAGGTTGGCTGCTCCTGGCAGCCAACATTACTGCCATATCGGCCGTTCGTGTAATCGGGCACCGCAGGCGGTCGATGCGTGGCGCCGGTTTGCAGCAACGATCGATCCCGTTGTTGCACCGAGGCGTGCGAGGCGGTAGGAGTCCGGGGTCATGACGGCGCTATCATCAGGGCACGGTATCTCCCGCTGGACGGGCGAGTTCGTCAATCGTCGCCAGGAGTGGCGGTATCGGCGTTATGTCCGTGATACCACGGCGACGCAGAAGGTAGGTCGTGCGCCGCCGGTCTGCGAGGTCTCGAGCGGTGGTGCCGGGGCTGTCGCACACGGCCTTCGGCCGTGCACGACCTACCCGAGATCCCCGGCGGTGTACCGGCGCGCCGTTTCCGGTCGGTCGGTTGCCTTCGGCAGCAGTGGTAGGTCGTGCGCCGAAGGCGTGCGACGTGTCCGCCGGAGCATTGGGTGGGCCGGTACACACATCCACCTCCGGGATGTCAGTCGCAGGTCGGTTGCCCGGAGGCAACCGACAAGCAGTCCTCGTGGAGAGGGAGGCGGTTGATCCCGTTGTTGCACCGAGGCGTGCGAGGCGGTAGGAGTCCGGGGTCATGACGGCGCTATCATCAGGGCACGGTATCTCCCGCTGGACGGGCGAGTTCGTCAATCGTCACCAGGAGTGGCGGTATCGGCGTTATGTCCGTGATACCACGGTGACGCAGAAGGTAGGTCGTGCGCCGCCGGTCTGCGAGGTCTCGAGCGGTCGTGCCGGGGCTGTCGCACACGGCCTTCGGCCGTGCACGACCTACCCGAGATCGCCGGCGGTGTACCGGCGCGCCGTTTCCGGTCGGTCGGTTGCCTTCGGCAGCAATGGTAGGTCGTGCGCCGAAGGCGTGCGACGTGTCCGCCGGAGCATTGGGTGGGCCGGTACACACATCCACCTCCGGGATGTCAGCCGCAGGTCGGTTGCTCGGAGGCAGCCGACAAGCAGTCCTCGTGGAGAGCGAGGCGGTTGATCCCGTTGTTGCACCGATGTGTGCGACACGGTAGAAGTCCGAAATCATGACGGGGTTATCATCGCGGCACGGTATTTCCCGGTGGACGGGCGAGTTCGTCAACCGTCGCCAGGAGTGGCGGTATCGGCGCTACGTTCGTGACTCGGCGGCGCGGCAGCTTCGTGCCGCGTTGCTCGTGGCGGCGGCGCTGTTTCTCTCCTTCGGCCTGTCGGATTATGCCCTCATCGGCATCGGTCCCGCCTTCTACATCCTGGTGTCCCTGCGGGTCATCGTTGTGGTTTCCGCTCTGGCGCTGGCCTGGGCGGTGAGTCGACGGCCGGCGCGGGTTGATAACGCACTCCCCGTCAACGCCGTGTGGGTTGTGGCGCTGACGGTGGTGATCCTGATCGTGCCGTTGCGCCCGGAAACGCTCAACACGCAGATCCCGGCGGTAATGGTCGTGGTGATCACGATCTATCTGTTCATCCCCAATCGTATCCCGTTCATGATTGCTCAGAGCGTCTACCTCGGGGTGGGGTTCCTCCTCGCCGTCATGATCTGGGCGCCGCACCAAGAGCGGCTGCTGGCGACGATGACGCTGCTGCTGGTTTTCGTGAACACGGTGGGTCTGTTCACCGCTCTGCGGCTGGGCCGGCTGCGCCGGGAGCAGTTCGCGCTGCTGCGGGACGAACGTCTCACGAATCTGCGACTGCAACGCGAGGTCGCCGAGCGTCAGCGGCTGCAGGAGCGCTTCGAGCGACTTGCGCGGGAAGACGAGCTGACCGGCCTGTGCTCGCGCCGGCGTTTCTTCGAGCTGGCCGCCGAAGTGCTGCGCGATCGCCGGCGTGGTGACGGCGACACGGCGGTGTGCATGATCGATGTCGACCACTTCAAGGCGATCAACGACCGCTACGGCCATGCGGCGGGGGACGCCGCACTCGTGGCTTTCGGGAGCCGGTGTGCCAACGTGCTCCGCGAGCCGGATATCATCGCCCGTCTCGGTGGCGAGGAGTTCGTGGTGCTGCTGCCGCAGACGGACCTGGACGGCGCCCGGGACGTGGCGGAGCGGCTCCGCGAGGCGATCGCGGGCGAACCGGTGGCCAGCCCCGCCGGGCCGCTCCCGCTTACTGCCACTCTCGGCGTCTCCCTCGTGCATCCCGGTGAGAGCGACATCGAGCCTGCCCTCAACCGCGCGGACGCGGCCCTCTACGAAGGCAAGGCGGCGGGGCGTGACCGGGTGGTGTTCTCGGACGCTGCCGGGAAGCCGGGCACGCCGTTCTACGCCGACCGCTGAATCCCGCTGCCGGAGTCCCGCGATGCGCCGCTCTCTGCGGGGAACCGTGTCGTTCTGAATACGGGGGTCTGCACGTCGCCGAGGCCGCCTGTCCCGGGAGCGGCCTCGCGCGCGCGTGTGGTAATCTGTATCGGTAGAAAGCTATCCGTCCGGGCGCTGGTGGCGCCGGCGGTGCCCGTCTTACCTATCGAAAGGACTCGACTTCCCGATGAGCCGTTATCGCCAGAATGCTGCGCTCGCCCGCGAGGACCACTATCCCGTCGCTTCCGCCCTGCAGCCCGGTGATGACGAGATAAGCCTCCTCGATCTTGCACTGGTGCTTTACCGGCGCCGCTGGCTGATGGCCGCCATTCTCGCCACCATCGTGGCGTTGACTGCCCTCTATGCCGCCCTGCGCACGCCGGCCTATACCTACACCACCGTGCTGGAGGTCGGCAGTTACCTGAGGGGGCCGGCCGGGGAACGGAACCGCGTGCCGGTAGCGGCTTCACCCACGGTGAGGGAGCGTCTTCAGCAGGCCATCGTGCCGGTGGTGCGGGGCCGGCAGTCCGGGGCGGAGCGGGGTGCCCCGAAGGTCGCGGTTTCGGGCAGGGTGGCCGCCTCCGATGCCGCGCCGGTGTTCGTGCTCCGAAGCGAGGCCGCAGAGGCCGATGCCAGGCGGATTCAGGCACTGCATCAGGGCGTCGTGGACCGACTGATCGCCGATCATCGCAAGCGTCTCGGTACGGTCCGCACGGACAGATCCCTCGCCGTGGACCGGGCGCGGGCGCGCCTCGCGCACCTGCAGGCAGACGCCACGCGGCGTGCGCGGACCCAGCCGAAGGTGGAGGCCGTGGCCTCGGCGGCGCGTGCGGTGGTCCATCGGGTGCGCGTCTTCCACACCGAGCGGGTCAGGCGCGCAAAGGCCCTCGAGCAGGCGCGGCTGAAGATCGACGGCCTGGGCGACGAGCGTCGACTGCTGCAGGCACGTCAGGCCCGGCTCGAAGACCGCGAGGCGCTGGCGGACGAGCAGCTCGACGGTGCACGCCGGATTCTCGATCGGCTTGCGCAGAGCCGGGCGCGTGTCGTTGATCGCTCCGGTTCGCCGGCCGATGCCATGGCGCTGCTGACCATCGACAGTCGTATCGCCGGAATGCGCAAGCGCGTGGACACCCTGTCCGAACGGCTGCGAGTGACCCTGCCGGATCGTCGCGACGAGCTCGCCAATGCGTTGGAGAATAATGCCCGGGCCCGGAAACGGGCCGCCGGGGATCTCGCAAAGCTGGAGCGTGAACACGAGCAGGCCGCGACGGACTATCAACGGGAACTCGCCGGACTGCGTGCAGCGCTGGACCGCGCCCGCACGGCGCTGATGAGCGAGCGCGAGGCCCACCGCGAGGCGGTGGCGGACGCGTCTCGTGCCGTGCGTGCCGCGGAGAACGAGGCGGATACGATCGTGCCGACGGATGCCGCCTTCGTGGCCCAGCGCAGTGCCTCCCCGATCGGCCCCGGTGCGGTCACCATACTGGCACTGGGCGGTGCCCTTGGGACCATGATGGCCCTGTTCGGCGCCTTTCTTGCGGAGTTTGTCGGGCGGGCCCGACACCTCCTTCGCTGATGGTCGATAATCCGGGTGTGCGCCGCCGGCGTGTGTCGTTCTCGTGCTATAGAGTGTGAGTTCGATCACGCTGTGATGTTAAATTGCGCATCCTGAGCCGGGGCGTTCCACGGCCTGTGGTATCGTCCCGCTCCGCTGGACCTCTGCCCGCAACATCACCCGGAAGCCGCGATACCCATGAGCGACCACCCACCCCGCACCGTCGCCCCAGGTTCCGATGGAACGAGCTGGCCTGCCTACCCGGACGATGAGATCAGTCTACTGGACCTGTGGGCCGTACTGGTGCGCCGCCGGCTCTGGCTATTCGGCATCGCAGCCCTGGTGGTGCTCGTGACTGTGGCGTATGCGCTGCTGCGCACGCCGGTATTCGAGTATCGCGCCCTGGTCGAGATCGCCTCCCAGGACGATGGCACCACGCCTGTCGAGAAGCCGTCGGCCGTCGCCGCCCGGTTCAACGATATCTATATCCCCCAGGCGACGTCCGCCTGGAGCGAGGCGCACCCGGACAGCCCCGAGCCGGGGGTGGAGGCGGGCGTGGCCGGCGATGCGGACCTCGTACGCCTCAGCGGTAAGGGGGCGCAGGTCCTCAGCGATGCCTATGCGAGTGTCATGAAGGACGCGGTGGGGCGGTTGACGGAGGACCACGCGCCGATCACGGAACGGCTGCGCAACCGGCTGCGCCAGCAGCAGTCGCGTGCCGAGCGGCGGCTGGCCACGGCGCGTGATTCGGTGACAGAGATCGTCGAGCGTCGAAAGATGCTGGACGGGCGCACGGCCCGTCTCACCCAGGAGATCGATACCCTGCAGCAGGCCCTGGGAGAGCTGGAAGCAGTGCGTCCGGACGGGATTGCCGACTCCCCCGATGCCGTGAGTGCGGTGCGGCGGCTGCTGGACAACGAGGTCGCCTTCAAACGTCAGCGCCTCGATGACCTGCGCACGGAGCTGAATACGGACCTGCCCCGGCGCCGTGACGAGCTGAACGACCGGCTCGATACGGCCCGCAACGAGGTCGAGTCCCGGGAGGAGGAGGTCGCGCTGCTGGCCGACCGGCTTGCGGCCATTACGGGTACCCGGCTGGCGGCGGCACCGCGCCGTTCCGACCGTCCTCAGGGGCCGTCGTCCGCGGTGATCGTCGCACTGGGGGCCGTGCTGGGGCTGATGCTCGGCGTTTTCGCGGCCTTTGGGGCCGAGTTCGTCAGCCGGGCGAATGCCCATATGCGGGAGACCTGATGTCGGTGTGCGGCGGCCGTCCGGCGCCGGAAGGGCGCATATCCCCCTTGAATGAGGGAGAATGCGATATGAGGTGTGACGCGGCATGACGTGTGTTACGCATGAGGCGGAACCGACATGAAGCGCTGGTATGTCGTTCACTGCAAGCCCCGAGAGGATGCGCGCGCGCAGGCGCATCTGCGCAATCAGGACTTCGAGGTATTCCGCCCGGTCACGCGGATCAGGCGCCGCCGTGCGGGCGGGATGACCTGGTGCACGGAATCGCTGTTTCCGCGCTACCTGTTCGTCCGCCTGGACGATGTCGACGAGTGCTGGGCGCCGATCCGCTCGACCCGGGGCGTTGCCGGGCTTGTTCGCTGGGGTGATCACGTCCCGCCCGTGCCCGATCCGGTCATCGACGGGCTGCGGGCGCGTTGCGACGAGCACGGTGCCATCGATCCCGCCGCCGCGGGCGGGGATTTCCGGCCGGACGAGCGTGTGCGCGTGGAGTCCGGGCCCTTTGCCGGTTTCGAGGCGGTGTTCCAGGCCCGCAGCGGTGAGGAGCGGGTGATCGTGCTCCTCGAGTTCATGCGCCGTGTCCGGCGTGTCACGGTGCCGGAGCAGGCCGTCAGCCGGTTCTGATCGCGTCACATGAGCCTGGAACCGTCCACCCTTCAGTACCTGACTGTCGCCCTTCTCGCCCTTGCCGGGGCGAGCGGGGTGATTGCCCTGCTTCGACCGTACGCCGAACGCGTTGGCCTGATCGATCGTCCGGGCGGGCGCAAGCGGCACGCCGCCGCGGTGCCGCTGATTGGCGGTATCGGCGTGTTCGGCGGGTTCCTGCTCGCCTCGGCGGCGGCCCCCGTGCCGCTGGCACCAAGGAGCGCGTTGTTCGCGGCTATGGCGTTGCTGCTGCTCGGCGGGGTGCTCGACGACATCCGGGACATGCGGAGTACGAGCAAGCTCTTCCTCCAGGCGGTCGCCGCTGCGGTAGTGGTGGCCTCCGGTGACAAGGTCGTGCGTCATCTCGGCGGGTTTCCCCTGGCCGGTGAATTCGGACTGGAGGCCTGGGCGGCGCCGGTGACCATTTTCGCCCTCGTCGGACTGGTCAACGCCACCAACATGCTGGACGGGCTGGACGGGCTCGTGGGCGGGGTGGTGTTCGTGATGCTCGGCTGGCTGCTGTTCGTGGCCGGTCTTCAGAATGACGGCGCGCTGTCACTGGTGATCGCGGCGCTCATGGGCGGTGTGGCCGGCTTCCTCGCGTTCAATATGCGTTTCCCGTGGCGCGGGCGCGCCAGTGTGTTCCTCGGGGATGCCGGCAGCATGAGCCTTGGCCTCGCGGTGGGGTGGATCGTCATCGAGCTCTCCCAGGCGCGGGAACCCGTGCTCCCGCCCGTGGCCTACGGCTGGGTCCTGGCCCTGCCGGTGGTGGACACGGTCAGCCTGATGATCCGGCGGTTGTGCAAGGGGCAGAGCCCCTTCGCCGCCGACCGGGAACACCTGCACCATATCTTTCTGCGCGCCGGCTACACCCCCGGGCAGACGAGTCTGTGCCTGATCCTGATCGCCGTGGTGCTCGGGGCCGTCGGCGTCCTCGGCGGACTGGCGGGGATGCCGGACTGGCTGCTGCTTGTCGGTCTTATGGCGGTGGTCGTGCTTCATTACGTCTTCATCCGCCATGCGTGGTACACGATGCGGGCGCTACGCCGGCTCCACGCGGGCTGGGAAGGGGGGCATGGTCCCTTCGGCAGCGTCGGGGCCGCGCGGGTGATCATGCAGCCGCCGGTGAACGGCTGGCGTCGCTCCATTGCGCTATTCGGTATCTATCTCGCGATCTTCTGCCTCCCGTTCTCCACCGCCGGGATGAACCTGGGTATCGGGCTCGTGCTGGTTGCCACGGCCATGGCGCTGCCGGCCTTCTGGCGGGATGCCCGCCGGCTGGTGCTCACGTGGCTGGTGTTCGCGCTCACCGGTTATATCGTCGCGCGCGCCGTCATCGGCGATGCGCCTGCGGATGGTACGCCGTCGTGGGACCACCTCATCCGGGTGACCGGGCTGGTCAGTCTGCCGGTGGGCTGGTGGCTGGCCGGGGCGCGCACGCAGTGGGTGTGGATGCTCATGTCGCTCGTGGCCGGCGGCGGGGTGGCGTTCGTCGCCCAGGCGAACTGGGGCAAGCTCAATGCCGGCGTGCTCAGCGATCCGGCAGCCTGGGGGTCGGCGTCGACTTCCGGCTTCCTGGGGGCGGTGATACTGATGCTGCTCCTCGGCGGGATGATCGCCGCCGTCCACCGGCTGGGCCGTGGCTGGCGACCGGTATTCACCCTCGCCGTATGCGTGGCGCTCAGCGTGCCGGTGATCATCGTGCTCGTGGGCTCGCGCTACACCACGGGCTGGGTGGGGGCCATGGCGGGGGCGCTGGTGATCGGCGCCGGCGCCATCGCCTACGGCGTGGATCGCCGTCAGTGGCTGGGGCTGGCCGGCGGGGCCTTCATGTTCCTGGTGGTCGGACTGGGGGCCTGGGAGGTGGTGATCACCGGCAGCGGCCCGTGGCGGGACGATCTGGCCGAGCCGATTCAGGCCGCGGCGCTGTATCTCGGCGGCGAAGTGGAGCAGGCGCGGGCACTGGATCCCTCCACGGGTCGGCGGCTGCAGTTGTGGCAGGGCGCGGTGGAGCGTATCGCCGAGCGCCCGGTGTTCGGCTGGTCGCGTATGTCGCCGCGCCAGTTCGACGGACCGCTGTCGGCGTTCCGGGAATACAACACGCTATACGGCGCGGTGGCGGTCGGCTTCGGCCTCGTCGGAATGGCGTTGTTCGCGGCCGTGGTCGTCGGCGTGCTCTATCAGTTTGTTGCACTGGCGCGGGACCGGATATGGCCGACGTCGTGGGTCCTGGCCATGCTCGGGGCCAATGCGGCGGTGCTGGTGATGCTGGGGCTGGCGATACAGATCGACGATACATCGAGCCGCACCGTCATCGTCCTGCTCATGGCCGCGGGCGCGGCGGCAGCCTTTCAGCGGCAGTGGATCCATCGGGGGTGACGCCGCCGGGCGACCGGCGGCGCACCCTCTCCCCAGCCCCTCTCCCGTGAAGGGAGAGGGGCCCGCGGTGTTGCAGGTTGGTTGCTCCCGGCGACCAACATCCCGCCTGGTAGCACCGGGAATGTCGGCTGCCCGGAGCAGCCGACCTACGGGAGTTGTGGGGTTGCCGGTTTTGCCGGTGGGAACCCTTTACGGGATGCCCGTGAAGGAGACCAGTGTTGTAGGTTGGCTGCTCCTGGCAGCCAACATCCCGCCTGGGTTGCCGGTGCGCCCCGCCTACAGGTACTTCTGGTAGGTCAGGAAGCGTTCGTCCAGGGTCCAGCCGGCGTCTTCGTAGCAGGCCTGGCC
>NZ_WNXE01000118.1:0-8841 GCF_010993615.1 Arhodomonas sp. KWT
GTACCAAGCCCCGGGACCCGGTGACCAGCCGCTACCTGGCAGCGCTGCTGGAGGCGATGGGCGTGCAGCGCGTGGTGGCGCTGGACGTGCACAACCCGGCGGCCTTCGAGAACGCCTTCCGGGTGCCCGCGATTCACCTGGAGGCGCGCCCGCTGCTGGCCGGCGAGCTGCTCCGCGGGGGAGCGGGCGACGGCCTCGTCGTGGTCTCCCCGGACACCGGCGGTTACAAACGCGCCGAGCGTTTCCGCGAGACCCTGGAGGCGCGGACCGGTGCCGCGCCCGGCATGGCGTTCATGGAGAAGAAACGCAGCGGCGGTACGGTCTCGGGGGAGCGGCTGGTCGGGGACGTCGCCGGATGCAACGCGGTAATCGTCGATGACCTGATCAGCACCGGCGGCACCATCGCCCGCGCGGCATCGGCGGCGCATGCCGCTGGGGCAACGGCGGTCACCGCCGTCGCCAGTCATGGCCTGTTCACCGGCGACGCCGCGCGGACCCTCGCCGGGGCGCCGTTGACGCGGCTGCTCGTCACCGACAGCGTGCCGGCGTTCCGGCTGGGCAACGCGCCGCTGCGGGAACGCCTGACCGTCGTGGATACCGCCGACTTCATGGCGGAGGCGGTGCGCCGGCTGCACGCCGGAGATTCCATCGTCTCGATGATGGCGGACCAGGGCTGAGCGTCGTGCCCACCTAGCCCAGGATCCGCTCCCGGGCCAGCGTCAGGTAGGTGCCGGCGCGCTCCAGCCATTTCTCCCGGTCCCGTGCCGGGTCCCGGTCCAGGTGCCACACGGCGAGCTTCGCCCAGAGCAGGGCGCGGCGGCCGGTGTAGGCGGCAAGCAGGCGGTCGCCGGGGGCGTCGCCGCAGACCTCCGTGTAGCGGCGCAGCAGCCGCGGGCCGATCCACTCGGCGCCCAGCCGGTGGCATTCCAGTGCCAGGAAGGCGAGCTCGTCCGCCGGGTCGACGATCCGGAGGCCGCGGTCGAACTCCAGGCAGTCGATCACCGTGGGCCCGGGGGTGAAGTACACGTGCTCCGCGCGCAGGTCCCCGTGTCCTTCCACCACGCGGCCATCGCGCAGCCGCCCGCCGATCTCGTCGGCACGGTCGTCGAGAAGGCCATGCACGTCGCGGGCGACACGGCGGATCAACGCCCGGTCGAGGCCGTAGCGGGAAACGCCGAGGGCCGTGCTGTCGGCGTCGATGTGCCCGCGCATGGCCTCGAGCCAGGCGTGGGGCGGCGGCGTGAAGGGCGTGCGCGCGGCGTAGAAACCGCTCAGGGTATCGGCGAGGGTATCGACCTCGGCGGGCGTTACGCCGCCGGTGCCCAGGCGCTGCCCGAGGCAGTCGCGCTCGGGCAACCGTTGCATACGCACCAGGTACGCCAGGGGCGGGCCGTCACCGTCCAGCACCAGGTGACCGCCGTCCGTGGCGGAGACCGCGGCCACGCCGAGATAAACCGCCGGGGCGAGCCGGCGGTTGAGGCGTACCTCCTCCCGGCATTGATGCCGGCGCGCTGCGAGGCTGGCGTAATCGAGCCAGGGGTAGTGCAGGGCCTTTTTGAGCTTCAGCGCCCGGTCGCCAGCGAGGATCACCCAGGAGAGGTGGGTCTCGATCACGGCATCCGCCGGGGCGGGTGGGCCGTGCTCGGCGAGCTGGTCCACGATCCGGCGCTGGTGCGCGCGCTGTGCTGCGATCGCGGTGGACGACATCCCTTCGCGGTCCCTCCATGTTCCGGCATCCGGCGCGGCTGCCGCTGACCGCTTTCCCGGAGCATAGCCGAGACGGTCGTGCAGGAACGACGCGGGTATCCCGGTGTCGGTGGGAATGGCGGCTGCTGACCCGGCGGCCCGGCCCGGGTAACATCCCGGCTGGGAACGGCAACGCGCGGGCGTGGCCGTATCATGCAGACCATTAGGGAGCACACACGCATGCACCGATCCATTGCGCGCCTGATGACGCGAATCGCCGGCGCCGCGCTGGTCCCGGCGGGGCTGATCCTGGGGCTTTCGGGCGTTCATGCCGCGGATCTGCCGGCACCGCTGCAGTCCCTCGAGGCGCAGGGTGTCGAAATCGGGGAGCCGTTCGAGGCCCCGGGCGGGCTGACCGGCTACGTGATCTCCGCGCGTGGCCAGACCGTCACCGTCTATGTCACCCCGGACAAAGAGCACGCGGTGATCGGGACGCTGCTCGATGCCGACGGTAACAACCTCAGCCAGCCGGTGCTCGACCAGGCCTCGCGGGCGCCCCTCGACCCCAAGATCTGGGATCAGCTCGCCGACAGCCGCTGGATCGCCGACGGGGCAGAGGATGCGGGCCGGGTGGTGTATGTCTTCACCGATCCCAACTGCCCGTACTGTCACCGCTTCTGGCAGATGAGCCGGCCCTGGGTGGAGGCGGGCAAGGTCCAGCTCCGCCATATCATGGTCGGCGTGATCCGCCCGAGCAGCGGTCCGAAGGCGGCGACGCTGCTCGCATCGGGCAACCCGTCGAAGGCGCTGCAGGCCCACGAGCGCAACTACGAGCAGGGCGGTGTCACGCCGCGGGACGACATCCCGGAGGCGGCGCGCAAGGGGGTGCAGGCCAACGGCGCACTGATGCAGGAGCTCGGGTACCGGGGAACGCCCACGGTGGTCTACCGCAATGAGGCGGGCGAGGTGCATCACGTCCAGGGGCTGCCGCGGGGCGATGACCTCACCCAGGCGATGGGCGGACCCCGCCCGGAATAGCGGGACAGAGACGGGAGCAGTGCCAATGGAACTGGGCTTCTACGGGGCGACGCGGGAGGTCACCGGCTCGTGCTTCCTGCTGGAAGTCGGCCGCCGGCGGGTGCTGGTGGACTGTGGCCTGATCCAGGGCAGCCACCGGCACGAGCGGCACAATCGGGATCCATTCCCCTTCGAGGCCTCGTCCATCGACGCGGTGGTGCTCACCCATGCCCACCTCGATCACTCCGGGCGCCTGCCGCTGCTGATCAAGCGCGGGTTCCGCGGGCGGATCTTCACCCATCGGGCGACCGTGGACCTGTGCCGGATCATGCTCGAGGACGCGGGCTACCTCAACGAGAAGGAGGCCCAGTGGGAGAACCGCAAGCGCGAGCGCAAGGGCCTGCGCCCGGTGGAGCCGCTATACACCCGCGATGAGGCGCGGCTGTCCACCCACCGCTTCCACGGCCTGGATTACGGCCAGGAGCGGGAGGTGGTGCCCGGCGTGCGGCTGACCCTGCGTGACGCCGGCCACATCCTGGGCTCCGCGCTCGCGGTGCTCGACCTCGAGGAGACGGGGACGAGGCGGCGGGTCGTCTTCAGCGGTGATCTGGGCCACAAGGGCACACCTATCCTGCGCGACCCGGAGGTCGTCGACCGGGCGGACCTGGTCGTAATGGAGAGTACCTACGGTGATCGCCGGCACCGCGGCTGGGAGGAGACCTGGGCGGAGCTCGGCGGGATCTTCCGCGAGGCGCGTCAGGCCGGCGGCAACGTGCTTGTGCCCACCTTCGCCGTGGACCGCACCCAGATGCTGCTCTACATGTTCAAACGCTATTACCAGGACTGGGGGCTCGACGACTGGCAGATCTTCCTCGACAGCCCCATGGCGATCAAGGCGACACGCGTGTACGCCCGTCACACGGCCCTCTACGACGAGCGTGCCGCCGCCTTTGAACGGGCCCACGGCGAGCTCTTCGACCTCCCGAACCTGCGCCTGTCGGAGTCCACCGAGGCCTCGATGGGCATCAACCGGATCCGCAGCGGCGCGGTGATCGTCGCCGGCAGCGGCATGTGCACCGGCGGGCGGATCAAGCATCACCTCAAGCACAACATCTGGCGGCGCGAGGCCCACGTCGTGATTACCGGCTTCCAGGCGGCGGGCACTCTGGGCCGGGCAATGGTGGACGGGGCGAGCCACATCCGTCTCTGGGGCGAAACGGTGCGCGTGCAGGCGACGGTGCATACCGTGGGCGGCCTCTCCGCCCATGCCGACCAGGACGGGCTCGCCGGCTGGTACGACGGCTTCGGGGGCAGACCACCGGTGGCGATCGTCCACGGCGAGCCGGCGGCACAGGATGCCCTCGCCGCCCGGTTGCAGGGCGACGGCGCGACGCACGCCCGTGCCATGCGCTACGGGGAGCGGCTGGATCTCACCGCGCCCGGGGCCGGCCTCGGGGACTGACCGGCCGCTCAGCCGGCAATGAACACGGTGTGAAGCAACCGCCCGGGGACCAGGGTGAATGCGCCGGCCCCGATCAGCGCGAAGACGAACAGCGAGATCATCCCCGCACGGTGTGCCCGGACATGCCCGGCGCGCACGGCCCGTACCGCGTGAACGAGGGTCGCCAGGGTGACCAGCGAAAGGACGTGGATCGGGCTCCAGTCCCCCCAGACCCGCAGCTCGTGGATGAACAGCGAGCTGACCGCCGTGAGGGCCATGAGCGCGACCCAGCTCCGGCCGACACGGCGGTGAAGCGTACCGCCGCGGCGCAGCCCGAACTGGATGATACCCAGCGCCAGCGCGAGCACGGCGGCGGCGACGTGTACCTGGATCACGACGGAGGCGTGGAGCAGTGGCTGGAGGTGCATGTGGCAGCCTGTGTGCAACTTATTGCATAATAGTGGCGCCCGGCGGGATTGCGTGCAACCGGATGCATATAGAGAACGACGAATGGCACTGCGCTTCGCCCTGCTGACCGCGCTGCAGGAATGCCCGGCGACGGGTTACGAGCTGACGCGTACCTTCCGCGAGCGGCTCGGGCATGTGTGGCCGGCGAGCCATCAGCAGATCTACCGGGAGCTGGCACGGCTCCACGAGGCCGGGCACCTGGCCATGGAGCCGCTGCCCCATGACGACCGCCCCGATGCCAAGCGTTACCGGGTCACCCCGGCCGGCGAGGCCGCGCTGCGGGAATGGCTCGCCGAGCCCCATGCTCCGCCCACGGTAAGGGACCCCTTCCTGGTAAAGCTCTTCGCCGGCGAGCTGCTCGACGACGCGGCCATGCGCGTGCAGGTCGAGCAGCGGCGGGCGTACTGGCAGGACCGTCTGGCCGCGTATCGCGGAATCGAGACGGCCTATTTTCAGCGCGCGTCGTCTCTGCCGAGGCGGTACCGGCTCCAGTACCTGGCCCTGCGTCGGGGCATCATCACGGCCGAGTCGCTGCTCGAGTGGCTCGATGAGCTCGGTGCGGAATTCGGGCCGGGCCGATTCGGGGATTGCACCGGGGGCCGATCATCCGATAATTAAATGACGAGGGGCAATGTGGCGCGGGCGACCGGATCCGATTCGATCGGACGGCAGGGGCTCGCCGCCGGCGGCACATGAGTCGTTGTTCGGTAGAGAAGTAATATAACCGCCGTTTCGATGGAGAGGTCAGGTCATGGTGGAGGAACAATCC
Organism: Arhodomonas sp. KWT; assembly: GCF_010993615.1. Lineage (NCBI taxonomy): Bacteria > Pseudomonadati > Pseudomonadota > Gammaproteobacteria > Chromatiales > Ectothiorhodospiraceae > Arhodomonas > Arhodomonas sp. KWT. The sequence continues at coordinate 5,382 of NZ_WNXE01000118.1, forward strand.
CGGCCCAAGGAGGGTGTCCAGCCCCGGCTCAATGAGCCGGCACCGGATTTCCGTGTGGACACGACGGCCGGCGAGCTCTCGCTGGCCGATTACCGGGGGCGCTGGCTCGTGCTGTTCTCGCACCCGGCGGATTTCACACCGGTATGCACCAGCGAGTTCCTGGCGTTCGCCCGGGCACAGGATCGTTTCGACGCCCTCGGTGCGGACCTGCTGGGGCTGTCGGTGGACAGCGAGTTCGCGCATATCGCCTGGATGCAGTCCATTCAGGAGAAGTTCGGGGTGGAGGTGCGCTTCCCCCTCATCGCGGACGCGAAGATGGAGGTGGCGCGTGCCTACGGCATGATCCACCACGGGGCGTCGGACCGGTCGGCCGTGCGGGCGACGTTCATCATCGACCCGGATGGTGTGCTGCGCTCCATGCACTACTACCCGATGCGCAACGGTCGTTCCATCGAAGAGATCCTGCGCCTGCTCCAGGCGCTGCGGACTTCCGACGGCCACGGCGTTGCCACGCCGGCGGGCTGGCAGCCCGGGGAGTCGGTGATCGTGCCGCCGCCGCGTACCGCCGGTGCGGCCGCGGAGCGCCTCGCCAACGACGATTACGCCGTCACCGACTGGTATTTCGCCAAGACGTCGGTCGTCGAGTAGGGCAGTGTCCGGCCGTGCCCGGTTCGTGGCGTGGTCCGGGCGTTCTGTCGTCATCGCGCGGGCGAATTGACCGCGTGGGATGGCTCCCCTAATGTAATTTGCTTCCCAATAATCATTAGTCGAAACAATCCCCGGGAGGGCACATGATCCCGTCGATCAAACAGCTGTTTTCCACCGCGATCCTGACAGCCGGCCTGGTGGCCGGCACCGCCCATGCCCAGGACGGGCTCGCGGACATGGATCCGGTGACCCTGAAGCTTGCTCACGTGGTCAACAAGGAGGATGGCTTCCATATCGCCGCGAAGCGGTTCGCGAAGCTGGTCGATGAGCGCACGGATGGGGCGGTGAACATCGAGATCTATCCCAACGCCCAGCTCGGCGACGAGCGCACGCTGCTCGAGGGGATGCAGATGGGCACCGTGGACATGGGCGTGATCACCAACGGCCCGGTGGCCAACTTCGTCGAGGAGATCGCGGTCTTCGAGCTGCCGTTCCTCTTCCCCTCCCGCGAGGCGGCCTACGAGGTGCTGGACGGCCCGGTCGGCCAGGACCTGCTCGACGAGCTCCAGCGCGTCAACCTCAAGGGCCTCGCCTATGCCGAGCGCGGCTTCCGCAACCTGACCAACAGCGTGCATCCGGTGCACACGCCCGAGGATGTCGAGGGGCTCAAGATCCGGGTCATGGAAAACCCGGTCTACATCGACACCTTCCGCGCGCTCGGCGCCAATGCCGTGCCCATGGCGTGGACGGAGGCACTGACGGCGATGCAGCAGGGCACCATCGACGGCCAGGAAAACCCGGTCAACGTGGTCGAGTCGTTCAAGCTCTACGAGACCCAGAAGTACATGTCGATGACCCGCCACACCTATGCGCCGGCGCTGTTCGTGATGAGCCTGAATGTCTGGAACCGTCTGCCGGCCGAGGCCCAGGACATCCTCCAGCGCTCCGCCCAGGACGCCGCCGAGTACGAGCGGAAGATGAACGCCCAGATGCAGGCCGAGCAGCTGCAGACGCTACGCGATAACGGCATGAAGATCGTCATGGATCCGGACGTCGCCGCCTTCCAGAAGGCCGTGCAGCCGGTCTACGAGAAGTACGGTGAGCGCTTCGGCTCGTATCTCGATCGCATCCGCGAGCAGCTCCAGTAAGCCCACCGCGTTGCCGGACGGGCCGGGCCGTGCGCCCGGCCCGCCGTGGAGAGGTCCATGCTGTCCCTTCTGCAGGCCGTCGAACGCGGCCTGGACGCCGTGATCCGTCCGGCCGCCTTCCTGGCACTGGCTGGCATGATCGTGGTCACCACGCTCCAGATCGTCTTCCGCGTCGCCTTCGACGCCATCAGCTGGTCGGAGGAGCTGGCCCGCTACCTGCTCGTGTGGACCACGTTCCTGGGGGCTACGCTGGCCTACCAGCGGGGTCGCCACATCGCGGTGACGGTGCTCGTGGATCGGCTGCCGAGGCCGCTCGGGCGGTTCGCCCGGGTGCTGGCCCACGCCGCGTCGGTGGCGTTCTTCGCGGTGGTGATCGTGGCGGGCTGGCGCTATATGGACCTCCAGAGCTTCCAGGTCTCTGCTTCCCTGCGTATCCCGATGCCGTGGGTCTATGCCGTGATCCCCGGGTCGGCGGCGGTAATGGGTCTGTACGCGGCCGTGGACCTCCTCGAGGTGCTGTTCGGCCGGGACGAGGCCGGTGATGATGCGGTGGGGGCGGAGGACTGATGGGGGCGTTGCTGTTCGTTGCGTTCTTCGGGCTGTTGGTGCTCGGTGTGCCGGTGGCGGTGGCCATCGGTCTGGGCGCGATTGTGGCGCTGACCGCGGACGGCGTCCCGCTGATGGTCGTGGTGCAGCGGATGTTCGCGGGCACCGATTCCTTCGCGCTGATCGCGGTGCCGTTCTTCATCCTCGCCGGCGATCTCATGGCCTCGGGCATGGTCAGCCGCAAGTTGGTCGATTTCGCCGATGCCCTGTTCGGCTTCGTGAAGGGCGGGCTGTCAATCGTCTCGGTGCTCGCGGGGATGTTCTTCGCCGCGATCTCCGGTTCGGGCGCGGCGACCACCGCGGCCGTGGGCTCGACACTAATCCCCGAGCTCAAGCGCAAGGGCTACGAGGAGGCCCCGGCGGCGAGCCTGATCGCCGCGAGCGGCACCATAGGCGTGGTGATCCCGCCGTCGGTGCCGATGATCATCTACGCGGTGCTCGCCGACCAGTCGGTGGCGCGGCTGTTCCTCAACGGTTTCATCCCCGGCATCATCATGGGGCTCGGTCTCATGGCGATAGCGCTGGCCCAGGCCTACGACCGCAACTATCCGCGGGGCAGTGCGCTGTCGCTCGGCAATATACTGCGCACCTTCCGCGACGCCTTCTGGGGGCTGCTTACCCCGGTAATCATCCTCGGCGGGATCTTCTCCGGTGTGTTCACCCCCAGCGAGGCGGCGGTGGTGGCGGTGAACTATGCGCTGCTGGTCTCGCTGTTCGTCTACCGCGACCTCACGTTGCGCGAGATATACGCGCTGATGATCCGCTCCGTGCTCACCACCGGGGTGATCATGTTCGTGATCGCCACCTCGGCGGTGCTGAGCTGGACGCTTGCGAACTGGAATATCCCCACGCAGGTGGCGCAGTGGGTACTCGGAATCTCCTCCGAGCCGATGGTGATCCTGCTGCTGATCACGGCGGTGATCCTGGTCACCGGCGTGTTCGTGGAGACCGCGAGCGCGCTGATCATCCTCACACCGGTATTGCTGCCGCTGGTCAAGGCGATGAACGTCGATCTCATCCACTTCGGGGTGATCATGGTCATGGGGCTGGGCATCGGG
>NZ_WNXE01000119.1:0-6874 GCF_010993615.1 Arhodomonas sp. KWT
TCACGGCTGCAGCCCCGGATCGCGGAGCACGCCCTGCAGCGTCGTTACCGTGCGTTGCGGGTCGGCGGGGGCGGCCACCGCGATGCGTACCCGGCGGACGTGCTCGAACTGGGTGGCCTCGACGGTGACGGTCAGCGGCCACTCGCGGCCGGCGAACGTCCGCCGCTCGGTGCGCCGGCCGGTGGCCCAGACGCGCCGGGCCTGCATCTCGGCGAGGCGGTTGTCCGCGATCCAGTGTGCGAAGGTGCGCTCACGCAGGCCGCCGGCGGCGTCCGCGGAGAGGGTGGCGGCGCGCACCGCCGCGGCCAGGGCGATGGCGAGCACGGCCAGGGCGACGAGCACCTCCACCAGGGTAAAGCCGTCTCCGCGGGACGGTCCGTGCCGTTCACCCCGCCGTGTCGCCATCGCTGGGGCCCTCCAGCCGGAGCTCGCCGTTGATGCGCCCGACGATGCGCCAGGCGGTGTCCGTGCCCTCATCGGTCACCACGAGGGTGAAGGGGCTGATCTCGCCGCTGGGGTAGAGCACGACCGCCGGGCCCGTCGCGGGGGGCTCCGAGTCCGGCGCGCGGCCGTCGTCGTCCGGCGTCACCGTCAGGCTCGTCTGACCGGGCAGGGCGGTGTCGGCGAGGACGGTGTCGCCGGTCAGCGCGCTCCAGCCGTCCGGGGTGGCGCGGGCAAAGCGGTAGCCCGTTTCGGTGGTGACCAGGGCGATGGGGGTGCCGTTGAGCACGCTCTCCTCGCCGGCGAGCTCGAGGCGGGCGAGTAGCCGTTCGGCGCTGCGCTGTGCCGTCCTGTCGCCGCCGTCACCCAGGCGGATGAGCGCGAGCGAAAGCACGATGCCGATGATGACCAGCACCACCAGCATCTCCAGCAGGGTGAAGCCGTGGCGGCGGGTGGCCGCCGGGTGCCCCCCGGGAAACCGGACCGCGTCCGCCAGCGCGCCGTCGCCATGGCGGCTGGGGCCGGATGCCAGTGACACCATCGGCCGGGTCACGACCCTACCCGTCGTCCGATTGCAGTTTGAGGCTGCTGATGTCGGCGTCCGCCCCGTCGCCGCCCGGACGGCCGTCCGCCCCGAGGGTGACGATCTCGACGCGCCCGCCGTCGCCGTCCTGGGGGCCGAGGTACTTGTAGGGATGACCCCACGGGTCCATCGGGAGTTCGCGGAGGTAGCCGCCGTCCTGCCAGTTCTCCGGCTCCGGCGGTGTATCCGGCCGTTTGACCAGCGCCTCCAGGCCCTGGGCGGAGGTCGGGTAACGGAAGTTGTCGAGCTTGTACATCTCCAGTGCGTTCTCGATGGTGCGCAGGTCGTGGCGCGCCTTGGTCAGTCGCGCCTTCTCCGGGTTGTCCATGATGTTGGGGACGGCGAAGGCCACGAGGATGCCGATGATGACCACCACCACCATGATCTCGATGAGCGTGAAGCCGCCCGCGCGGCGGCGCGGCGGTGACGTGAGGAGAGACGATGTGCTTCGGTTCCAGGACACGGGGGCCTCCGGGGCGGTCAGCGGCCGACGAGCTGGTTGAGCTCGAATATCGGCAGCATGATGGACAGGACGATGACCAGCACGATGCCGCCCATCACCACGATGAGCAGCGGCTCGAACAGGGCCAGGAGGGTGCCGATGAGGCCGTCGATCTCGCGTTCCTGGCTGGCGGCGGCGCGCTCGAGCATGCCCTCGAGATTGCCGCTGCCCTCGCCGCTGGCGACGAGATGAACCGTCATCGGCGGGAACTGGCCGCTGGCCTCCAGGGCCGGGGCGATGCCGGTGCCCTCGCGAATGCGGGAGGCGGCGTCCGCCACGGCCTCGCGCATGGGCAGGTTGGCGATCACGCCGGCGGAGATGCGCAGGGCCTCGAGCACGGCCACGCCGCTGCCCATGAGGATGCTGAAGGTACGCGCGAAACGCGCGGTGTTCAGCCCCCGCGTGAGCCGTCCGACGAGTGGCAGCCGTAATAGTGACGCATGCACGCGGCGGCGGAACGCCGGCCGGCGCAGCGACAGCGAGAAGATCACCGCCGCCGCCGCCAGCACCAGCAGCAGGGCCCAGCCCCAGTCGCGCAGGAAGCCGCTGGTGGCGATCAGCCCGCGGGTGAGTGCCGGCAGCGCCTGGCCGGTGTCGGCGAACACCCGGGTCACCTTGGGCACCACGTAGGTGAGCAGCAGGGTGACCACGCCGATGGAGATCACCACCAGCGCGAGCGGATAGATCAGCGCCTGCTGCACGCGCTGACGCATCTGCTGACGCTTCTCGACGTAGTCGGCGAGACGCTCGAGGACGATGTCCAGGTGTCCGGTCTGTTCCCCCGCGGCGACGGTGGCGCGATAGAGCTCGCTGAATACCCGCGGGAAGGCGGCGATCCCGGCGGCCAGGGGGTGGCCCTCCACCACCCGGGCGCGGATACCGGTCACCACCCGCCGGACCGCCGGGCGTTCGCTCTGGCGCGCCACCGTCCGCAGCGCCTCCTCCAGAGGGGTGCCCGAGCCCACGAGGGTGGCGAGCTGGCGGGTGAACAGCACCAGCTCCGCGGTGCGGATGCGCGCACGCCCGCCGGCCAGCCCGGCGCCGCGCTCGCGCCGTTCCCGGACCTCCTCGACGGCCACCGGGAGCCAGCCGCGCTCGCGCAGCTGCTGGCGGACCTGGCGGGGGCTGTCGCCCTCCAGCACGCCGCCGTGCTCGCGGCCCGCGGTGTCCAGTGCGGTGTATTCGTAGGCTGCCACTTAACCCCTCTCCCGGCGGGTCGGAGCGACCCGCCGCAGGCTCACTCCTCGGTGGTGACGCGCACCACCTCCTCCAGGGTCGTCTCGCCGGCCAGTACCCGGCGCATGCCGTCGGCGCGCAGCGCCGGCGTGCGGCGGCGCGCATGGGCCGCCATCGCCTGCTCGCCGGCACCGTCGTGGATGAGCCCGCGCATGGTCTCGTCCACGATCACCAGCTCGAACAGCCCGGTGCGTCCGCGGTAGCCGAGGTGGTTGCAGCGCTCGCAGCCGCAGGCGTGGTAGAGCACCGGGGGCGTGGCCGGCTCGACGCCGAGCTGGGCGCACTCCGCGGCGCTCGCCGTGTACGCCCGGCGGCAGGCGGTGCACAGCCGGCGCACCAGGCGCTGGGCGAGCACCCCGACAAGGCTGGAGGAGAGCAGGAAGGGCTCCACGCCCATGTCGCGGAGCCGGGTGACGGCGCCGATGGCGGTGTTGGTGTGCAGCGTGGAGAGCACCATGTGACCGGTCAGCGAGGCCTGGACCGCGATCTCCGCGGTCTCGAGGTCGCGGATCTCGCCGACCATGACCACGTCCGGGTCCTGGCGGAGGATGGCGCGCAGCCCGCGGGCGAAGGACATGTCGACGCGCAGGTTCACCTGGGTCTGGCCGACGCCGTCGAGGTAATACTCGATCGGGTCCTCGACGGTGAGGATGTTGCGGCTGCGGTCGTTGAGCCGTGCGATGGCGGCGTAGAGCGTGGTGGTCTTGCCGGAACCGGTGGGACCGGTGACCAGCAGGATCCCGTGGGGGCGGTGGACGAGGGCGTCGACCTCGCTGCGCAGCCCCTCGTCCATACCCAGGTGCTCCAGGTCCAGGCGCCCCGCCTGCTTGTCGAGCAGACGCAGCACCACGCGTTCGCCGTGGCCGCCGGGCAGGGTGGAGACGCGCACGTCCACCGCGCGCCCGGCGATGCGCAGCGAGATCCGTCCGTCCTGGGGGACACGCTTCTCGGCGATGTCCAGCCGGGCCATGACCTTGATGCGCGAGACCAGCAGCGGGGCCATGCTGCGTGGCGGCTCCAGGACCTCGCGGAGCACGCCGTCGACGCGAAAGCGCACCGTCAGCCGCGACTCGAAGGGTTCGATGTGCACGTCCGAGGCGCCCTCGCGGATGGCCTCGGTGAACAGCGCGTTGATCAGCCGGATGATGGGCGCGTCATCCTCGCTCTCGAGGAGGTCTTCCGGCTCGGGCATGGACTCGGCGAGGCGGGAGAGGTCCACGGCCTCGCCGATGTCCTCCATCGCCTGCATGGTCTCGCCGGAACGCGTCTCGTAGGCCTGCTGGAGCAGCCGCTCGAAGTGATCGGCGTCCAGGCGCTCGATGCGCAGGGGCACGCCGAGGCTGCGGCGGAGGTCCGCGATCACGGTCAGCGGGGCGTCGGTGCGGCAGACGACGTCGGCGCCGGCGGCGTCCACCGAGCGCACCAGCACGCCGTGGCGGCGGGCGAAGCCGAAGGACGGCCGCCGTGCGTCGCCGCCGGCCTCGTCGTGCTCGCTCAGCGGTTCGGTGGCCATGGCGCTATCGTCCCCGGGTGAACGGCGCCGGCAGTGCGGGGCGGCCGAGCGGTGGCAGCACCGGAGCGACGTCGTCGGGCAGCAGTGCCACCCCCGCGTCGCGCTGGGCGCGCTGGCGCTCGCGCATGCTGGCGTACTTGTCGCTGGCGTAGCGCGTCATCGTGGCCTCGTCGCGTACGATGCGCGGACGCAGGAAGACCATGAGATTGCGCTTCTCGCTCTGCGCCGAGCGGTAGCGGAAGAGGTTGCCGAGCACGGGGATGCTGCCGAGCAGGGGCACGCGCTGCTCGGTCTCGCGGACCTGCTCGTCGAGCAGCCCGCCGAGCACCACCAGGCGCCCGCTGTCCACCAGCACGCTGGTGCTGATCGAGCGTTTGTCGGTGATCAGATCCACGGCCCGGGTGCTCTCGCTGACGTTGGAGACCTCCTGCTGGATCTCGAGCATCACGGAATCGCCCTCGTTGATCTGCGGCTTGACCTTGAGGATGAGGCCGACATCCCGGCGTTCGATGGTCTGGAAGGGATTGACGTTGCTGCTGTCCGACGAGGCGGTGGTGTACGAGCCGGTGACGAAGGGCACGTTCTGGGCAACGGTGATCTCCGCCTCCTGGTTGTCGAGGGTGACCAGCGAGGGCGTGGAGAGGATATTGGTGTCCGCGTCGCTCGCCAGTGCCCGCAGCAGCGCCGCGAAGCGCACGCCACCGGCGAGGTCGCCCACGGCGAGGCTCAGGCCCGAGCCGATGTTGGGGATCTCCTGCTGGGACAGCGAGCCGATGATCCCGGCAAGGCTGTCACCGCCGCTCACGCTGTTGTTGCCGAAGCTCGTGCCGCCCACGGCCGTGTTGCCGTTGCCGCCGTCCACGGCCCACTGGAAGCCGAGCTCCGCGGCCATGTCGGCGGAGACCTCGGCGATGGCGGCCTCGATGAGCACCTGGGCGCGGCGGATGTCGAGCTTGTCGATGACCGCGGCGAGCTCGTTCTGCACGGCGGGGGGTGCGCTGATCACCAGCGAGTTGGTCGCCGCGTCGGCCTGGATGCTGACGGTCTTGCCGCTACCGCCGGCGCCGGCGGCGCCCCCCTCGCCGTCACCACCGCCGTCCGTCGCGGCGGAGGGCAGGTTCTCGCTGACCGACTGCAGGACCTCCGCGACGTCCTCGGCCTTGGCGTAGCTCAGGTAGACCACGCGGGTGTCGCCGCCCTGGTCGGCGCCGGCGTCCAGGCGCTCGACGAGCCGGCGTACCCGGGCGCGCTGGGCGTCGGTGCCCATGACCACCAGGGCATTGGTGCGCTTGTCCGCCGCCACCCGGACCGCCTGGGCGCCGGCCTCCTCGCCCTGACCGCCGAGAACCTCGCCGAGGGTCTCCGCCGCGGTCTCGGCGGTGGCGTGCTCCAGCGGAATCACCTCCGTGGCCGCGGCCCCGGCGCGGTCGACCTTGCGCACGACGTCGGCGATACGGGCCACGTTGCTGGCGTGGTCTGAGATGATCAGCGAGTTGGTCGGTGCGTAAGCGGCGAAATGGCCCTGCTGGGGCACCAGCGGCCGGAGTATCGGCACCAGCTGGGCCACCGGCACGTTCTCCACCGTCAGCACCCGGGTGACCACCGCGTCGCCGGTGTCCTCGCCGTCCTCGCCGCCGAGCTGGCGGGCGTTGACGTCCGGCACGATCTTGGTGACCTCGCCGGCGGGGATGGCCGAGAAGCCGTGGACCTGGAGGATGGAGAGGAAGACCTGGTAGAGGGCGTCGGCGTCCATGGGCCGGCGCGATATGACCGTCACCCGGGCATTCACGCGCGGATCGAGCACGAAGTTGCGACCCGTGACCTCCGCGACCGTGTCCACCAGCGCCGAGAGCTGGGCATCCTTGAGGTTGAGCGTGATCTGCTCCTGTGCGCCGGCAGTGCCGGCGGCGAGCACGGTCACGAGTGCCAGGAGCACGGCGGCGGCCCGGCCGCGCGCGCGACGGGCAGGGTTGGACGAACGGAGGGCGTGGATCCACGCTGCCACTGCGCCTACCCCCCGTTGCCGAAGTTCAGAGTGATCTGCCGCTCGCTGCCGTTGCGGCGTACCGTCAGTGTAACCTGCCCGGCGTTGCCAAGACGCTGGAGCGCCTGTACCGCTGAGCCCTCGTTGTCGAGCCGTACGTCGCCTACTGCGGTAATGACGTCCCCGGGCTCGAGTGCGGTGGCCGAGTACAGGGGTTCGGCGCCGCCCTGCAGGCGGTAGCCGATGAGCGTTCCGTCACTCTCCCGCACCGGGGCGGGTCTGAGCAGTCGCTGCACGGCGCCCGGGTCCGAGAGCAGCTGCTCTCGGTAGCCGGCGAGGGTCTGCGGCCCGGAAGGCGTGCCGCCCGGCTGTGACGACGATGCGCGGGGCGCCGCCGACTGCTCCTGTTGCGGGGGCGGGCTGGACTTCTCGGGCAGCGTGAGGGTCTCGCGGTGGCCGTCGCGGCTGAGGATCACGCGGTCCCGGCGTATGCCCTCAAGGCGGGCGCCGCCGGGCAGGGTGTCCCCGGGCCGGTAGAGGTGCTCGTCACCGCCGCCGGCGGCAATGATCGCCAGGCCGCTGTCCTCGCTGGGGCCGGCGACCACGCCGTGGAGG
>NZ_WNXE01000119.1:6971-8832 GCF_010993615.1 Arhodomonas sp. KWT
GCCGCTGCGGCGTTGACACCCGCTTTGGGGGAGGCTAAGGTTACGACCGATATCGGCACCGTGTGCCTCCCTCACTGCTCAGCATAAGCTGGCCATATCCGCGCTGCCATTTATTTATAGCCCCAATCCCGAGACGACGGATGTTCCTGCGGCATTTTTCGTGTAATCGGCAAGGTGCTCCCGAGGGATTCAGGGCGTGAGCGCATCCGCCGCGGTTTTCCCGATGCCTGCGGTGCGATGGGGGCCTGGCAGTGTGCTCGGGTGATTGCGCGCAGTGCACGCCGCGGGAGCGCGGCGGCGCCGGCGGCAGCCGTCAGTGGTGGCGCGCGGGCGCGCGTCCGGGGAGCCACCGGCCCGGCCTTCCGGGAGGGTACCCCCGGCATGACGACGACAGAACAACAGTAACCGTGGAGGCCGCGGAGGCAGCGCGTTCGTCGTACTCGCGGGCCACTGCCTTCATCGAAGACGACCGGTGGATGCGGCGAGGGTGCTCCGCCCCTCGCCCCGTGATCGCAACAACCTCACAGCCGTGCCATTCGTGCGCCGGTCATGGTGACCGGGCCGATGCCGTGCGCGGGGCCAAATCCATGAAGCAGTAGCTGATGAATCTCACGGAACTCAAACAGAAACCTGCGACCGAGCTTGTGGAGATCGCCCAGGAGCTGGGCATCGAGGGCATGGCCCGCAACCGCAAGCAGGACGTCATCTTCTCCATCCTCAAGGCCCAGGCCAAGAAGGGCGAGGACATCTGGGGCAACGGCGTACTGGAGATCCTCCAGGACGGCTTCGGCTTCCTGCGCTCGGCGGACAGCTCCTATCTGGCCGGCCCGGACGACATCTACGTCTCCCCGAGCCAGATCCGGCGGTTCAGCCTGCGCACCGGCGACACGATCTCCGGCAAGATCCGGCCGCCGAAGGAGGGCGAGCGCTACTTCGCGCTGCTCAAGGTCGACGAGATCAACTTCGAGCGCCCGGACGCGGCGAAGAATAAGGTCCTGTTTGAGAACCTTACCCCGCTGTTCGCCAAGGACCGCATGGTCATGGAGCGGGGCAACGGCTCCACCGAGGACCTCACGGCCCGCGTCATCGACCTCACCGCGCCCATCGGCAAGGGGCAGCGCGGCCTGATCGTCTCTCCGCCGAAGGCGGGCAAGACCATGCTGCTGCAGAACATGGCCCAGTCGATCACGAGCAACTATCCCGAGTGCTACGTGATCGTGCTGCTCATCGACGAGCGGCCCGAGGAGGTCACGGAGATGCAGCGCACCGTGCGCGGCGAGGTGGTCTCCTCCACCTTCGACGAGCCGGCGAACCGCCACGTGCAGGTCGCGGAAATGGTGATCGAGAAGGCCAAGCGGCTGGTCGAGCACAAGAAGGACGTGGTGATCATGCTCGACTCCATCACCCGTCTCGCCCGTGCCTACAACACCGTCGTGCCCTCCTCCGGCAAGGTGCTCACCGGCGGTGTCGACGCCAACGCCCTGCACCGGCCCAAGCGCTTCTTCGGTGCGGCGCGCAACGTCGAGGAGGGCGGCAGCCTCTCGATCATCGCGACCTCGCTGGTCGAGACCGGTTCACGCATGGACGACGTGATCTACGAGGAGTTCAAGGGCACCGGCAACATGGAGATCCATCTGGATCGCCGCATCGCGGAGAAGCGGATCTATCCGGCCATCAATATCAATCGCTCGGGCACCCGCCGCGAGGAGCTGCTGATGACGCCGGACGAGCTCCAGAAGGTCTGGATCCTGCGCAAGCTCCTCCATCCGATGGATGAGCTCGCCGCCATCGAGTTCCTTCTCGACAAGCTCAAGGACACCAAGACCAACAGCGAGTTCTTCGATTACATGAAGCGCTGAGC
>NZ_WNXE01000011.1:0-49121 GCF_010993615.1 Arhodomonas sp. KWT
CGTAGCGGCGGTATTTCATGGATCACCTCATCAATTGCAGAAACGAAGAGGTGTCCAATTCAGCCGGGCAAGGTCACTGGCGCGCTTCCCTCGGCGCCTCAAGCTGGCCGTTATGTGCCTGTTGGGTGATGGTGCGAACTGAATGACTAGTGATTGGGGAGGCGCGGCTAAGTAATGCTTGAAAGAATCCACCGGGTTAAGGGAATTGGCCTACTTCATGATGCGGATGGCCGACAGCATTCCCTAAAGAAGGCAACTCTTTTTTACGCTGATAACGGAGTAGGCAAATCAACTCTTGCATCCATCTTTCGATCTTGCGCTTCAAATGATCCAGATTTGATACGTCGCCGAAGAACGATAGATGGCAACTGCCAGCCCGATGTTCTTCTTCAATTCTCGAATGGGCAGCAGTCCTCGTTCGCAAACGCCAGTTGGAACAACCCACGTCCAGAACTTCTGGTATTCGATGCAGACTTTGTGGAGAAGAACGTATACGCCGGAGGTCAGGTAAGTACAGATCAGCGGAAAAACCTTCTTCAATTTGCGCTAGGAACTAGTGCGGTGAACGCTCAACGTGAGTATGACCAGGCGGACAATGATGCGTTAGCAGCATCGCAGTTGGTAAGAGATCTCACGTCTCAGCTAAGCGGCTTTCACCAAGGATTGTCCCTTCAGCAGTTTCGGGAACTAGCGGAAGTGCCGGATGCCGATAACCAGATCGCAGAATTAAACGAACGGATTGTCGAAGCACAAAACATAGGCTTAATTCAGGCGAAGGCATTGCCTAATAAACTTGACGAGCCTGCTTTTGACGTTACTGAAATCTTTCGCATCTTTGGAAGCTCCCTGTCCGATATTGACCTGGCCGCTGAACAGCGCGTCAAACAACATTTAGACGCTCACGCGAAGCCGAATCTCGAAAGATGGATCAGTGATGGCCATGCATATGGAGAGACAGAAAGTTGCCCATATTGCGATCAGCCGCTCCAAGGGGTTGAGCTCATACAAGCCTATCGCAGCTATTTCAATGAGGACTATAACGAACTGAAGGCATCTGTAGCTGATCTGCCACGACTTATATCTAGTTCTGCACCTGAAGCAATTGTTGATAGATTGCAGGCAAGTTTTTCTACGGCTAGTGCGACTATCGACGGTTGGCAAGAGCATGTTGAAATACCCCCTCCGGAATTTGATCGCGAGGCCGCCAAGGAAAATCTGACTGCAATAAGAGAGCGTCTCGATGCTCTAAGGCTCACTAAAGAGGAAAATCTGCTTGAATCCGTAGGTTCCGATGACGCGAAGAATGAACTGATTAGTATCTGGGGTGAACTCGTTGGAATAGTAAGGTATTGTAACGACGGTATAGACAATGCGGTTAACCTGATCACGGCCTACAAGGCGAGCTTGGCCGCAGTGAATCTGGATGGCCTGCGCCAGGCCATTGCCAATTTGGAAATGGCGAAGACTCGACATCGGCAGGATGTCCTCGATCTGTTCTCCCAACTTGATGCAGCGATAGCGCGGGAAGCCGACACAAAGGCCGAGAAGCAGAATAAAAAGGACGCGTTGAATGCGATCATGCAGACGACGCTAGAGCGCTACAAAGATAGGATAAATCAGCTGCTCAGTGCTTTCGGTGCGCAATTCTCAATTCCTAACATAGATTTTAATTATAGGGGTGGATTAAGGAGCAGTTACAACCTCCACATGCGAGGGTCCAATATTGAATTGGCCGGAGGCATACCAGACTTCAAAACGTCATTAAGCGAAAGCGATAAACGGACGTTGGCGTTTGCGTTTTTCATCGCGTCTGTCGAGTCCGATACTGATTTGGCGAATAAAGTCATTGTCATTGACGATCCTATGTGCAGCCTTGACCTCAATCGCAAACAGCAGACGCGTTTGATATTGAAGCGAGTTCACGAGAACTGCAAGCAACTAATCGTGCTGATGCACGATATTCATTTCATGCGGAGCCTGAGAGATGAAATTTTGCGAACTAGCCCGCCGCAAGACGTCGCGTGTGTGAAGTTAAGAACTGTCGCAAACCGTTATAGCAATTTTGATGCGATAGACCTTGATAAGGAGTGTGAAAGCGCGTACTTCAAATGTCATAGGGTATTAGGTGAGTATTTGAATGGGGCGGCACAGAGCAGCATGGAGGTGGCTAGATCAATCAGGCCCATGCTTGAAGGGTACCTGCATCGGAGATTTCCGGGGTTGATAAATAGCGGCTTGCTTTTCGGGCAGGTCATCGATGCAATTAACGACGCCCCGCAAGACAGTCCACTTGTTTACGCTCAGAACATCATTGATGAGTTGACTGAAATTAATAGTTATGCCGGCCAGTTTCATCACGACACTAATCCTTCTGCCGATCAAGTACAGATCATAGATGGTGAATTACGACAGTTTGTTGAGCGAGCTATCGATGTTGTTCACTCAGGAAGGGCCTAATTGTTCGGGGTGTGGCGTACAGGCACATAACAAATCGTTGCGGCGGATGTTTGACCCGCCATCCATTTTTTGCTGCCGCAAAAACGGGCGTCGCCTCAAACGCCGCTGAACCCATGCGTTAAAACCTCTAAGGGAAGTAATGAGCCAATATCAGACAAGCTTCGACCTTCTCCGAAGACTCGCAAAGGATACGTTCTACCGAATGCAGCACGGTCACGAGCTAGACTGTGTTCAGTCTGAAGAGACGCTAACCGATATAAATTTGCTTGAAATAAAAAGGGAAAGCCTATACTTCTTTCGTGTGGACAAACCTACTAAGCACGAGGAAAGAGAAAAAGGCTTCGACTGGGAGTTTTGGATTGGCTGCAACGCAAAAGGCTGGTACCGCTACGCAGTTCAAGCAAAGAGAATGTACTTGAATTCCGGAAAGTATGATCGCCTCAGACATAAACATAAGGGTGCTACTAAATTCCAGATTGAGATTTTAGAGGACTTCTCAAAATCAACTGGGGCAATCCCGTTGTATTGTTTCTATAACGCTATTGATCAGAACCAGCTTAATGGCCGCTGGCATTGTACATACAATCCAGAGCTAGAACAGATGGGGTGTACTATTGTTCCTCTTCGGATAGTGAAGGAGGCCCACAAGCGGAGGCAAGATAAATCGTTTGAGGCGCTGCATAACGATTCGTCCGCAAAACCGTGGCAATGCCTCTTATGCCCAGGCATTTTAGACTCTCGATTGGCCAAATACCCGAATGGTTTTTTGCCTGAGGATAAAGGCTATAAAAAGTTCGAATCACTACCCGATCATTTGGCGTATTTTCAAGAGACCGGAAATATTGCCAACCTCCCAGACGATCTTTATAAATCGGAGTTTGGCGGCTATCCAAAAAGAATTATGGTCATCGACACTGGAGGCCAAGAGTTTTAACAATAGGCTGCAAGGCGACCGATTTTCCGCCGCTTTGCGGCTCCAAACCGGCGCGTGAGCCGGGCGTTAGGCGCAAAAAAAGGACATCGAGCATTGACCACCCAATATGCGTCCGACGAGTTGTTCCATTTCGTAGGGCACTCATCGCCCCAAGATGACGAAGAGAATTACAGGAGGCTTGGCCTAGTCCTGCGGAGTGGCTGCATCTCGCACCCGCCACACGATGGCAGTTGGGGCCAAACCGGATATACAGCAACCTGGGACAATCGATTAGAAACCGAAGAACTAATTGTCCCCACTGTCACTTGCTATGCGGACATACCGTTCGACGCCCTATCCACGCATGTCAGCAAATATGGTAAGTTCGGTTTAGCTCTCCCTCGTTGGCTCCTCATAAAGTATGGTGCGCGCCCAGTCATGTACATACCCATGCGGTCTGATGATTGGCAGTCGATCAACGGATTGACCCTTCTGCGCGATATCGAAGCTATCGTTAAGGGGTTCAATGTCCAGGTCTATGGCAAACAAGGCCCGTCACCAGTTAGTCGGAGCTTAGGTCAAGCCCCAACGACCCCTGAATCTGCAATATCTGTGGTCCACAGCATGCTTCTCAAGGACTTTCTGGCGTTCATCAAGCCTTTTAACTCAGAGCTACCACACAACCATCCTGATAATTTTTATATGGAACAAGAGTGGCGTAAGTATGGGAATATGAAGTTTGAGCCAGCACAGGTATCAAGGTTAGTGGTGGCGCAAGGCTAC
The DNA here is from genome assembly GCF_010993615.1 of Arhodomonas sp. KWT. NCBI lineage: Bacteria > Pseudomonadati > Pseudomonadota > Gammaproteobacteria > Chromatiales > Ectothiorhodospiraceae > Arhodomonas > Arhodomonas sp. KWT. The sequence continues at coordinate 4,154 of NZ_WNXE01000011.1, forward strand.
AAGGATCGAGCTATTTCTGACTATCCGACGTACAAAGGCCGCATAAATGAAATCTAGCACGCCTAACCAGCGGCCCAAGCCGACGCCGTGCGGGCGCGGCTTACCTTGAACGTTATGCATAGAAAATGAACGCTCAACAGCTTTTAAATTTTATCGATACGGATGACCTCACGTACGAAGCCACATCGTTGATGGCGTGGGAGGTCGGGGCAGTCGACAATATTGATGATGTTGCCCGGTATATGTGGCGTGGCGGCCCAGTACCGCCACAGGCATCAGCCAACCGACCACGACGTTTTCTTCTGTCCGAAGAAGATCACCGACCGGAAAAGAAATACTGGGATCTGGTTAAGCGCGAAATGTTCGAGTTCCTCTGCGAGCGGAGCGAGAAGTATGAGTTCCTTTGGGAGCGAATCGGGGAATTGGAAAAGAAAAGTTCGCACGTTCTTGTTGTGGTCATCTCGGGATACATCGGCGAGAAGTCGGGCGTAGAAGCTAGAGGGGAAAACCGGGGGGAAAACCGGGGACAAGGGGGGAAAACCGGGGACAGACCACGGTTTTGCGCAGTTGAGGGAGGTCGTGGAAGTGGTAGGCTAAACGTCGTCAGGCAAGGAAGCCAGGGAGGGAACAGTGCCAAGGAGAGCGCGCGCGACGAAGATTACTCAGGGTTTCTACGTGGAAATCGTGGTCTGTCCCGGGTTTTCGTCCGGGTTTTCTCGGGTTTTCTCGGGTTTTCCGATTGATGGTTGGCGTTAGGCGACGAATACACAAGAACCGCGTCGAGAAAATCGCTGCATGAGAGGTACCGATCGTGGAAATAAGCTCACCACACAAGGGCGGATGCATGTGCGGGGCGATCCGATACGAAGCAAAGGGCGAACCCAAGATCGTCGTAAATTGCCATTGCTCCAGTTGTCGACGGCACACGGGTGCACCGGTAGTTACATTGGTGATCTTCGTCGAGGAACAGATCAAGTTCACGAAGGGTGAAAGGAAGTTTTACGAATCCTCACCCGGCGTTCGACGTGCCTTTTGTGCCGACTGCGGCACATCGCTAACGTGGGAGGCCCGTTCGAAGCGCTTCCCGGACACGAATATCATCGACCTGCACATCAGCACGTTCGACCGACCCGAAGCCTTCAACCCGACACAGCACGATTTCTACGAAGAACGGATCCCGTGGTTTGATGTCGTTGATACACTGCCCCGATTCGTCGGCGACCGAGAGTTGCCACTCTGTCACGGCCCCGAGGCGTAACTCCATGGTAGAGGACAGAGTCGAGTGGGTGAGTCGTGCCGTGCGGCGGTATGCGTCGATCTTGGATTGTCAGACCTGACCCCCGGGCGGCCCCGCCCAACGCGGCTGGTTGTTTCTCGCGGTCGTGATGGACCAATACACCCGGCAGGTTCTTGGCTGGGCGACCTCGCAGCGGTGCACCGCAGCGCTGACCCGTGCGGCACTCTCCAACGCCCTGCAGCGCCACGGCCCGCGCCGTGGGGCGCTTTTCTACTCCGATCAGGGCATCGAATACGCGGCCAACAGCTTCAAGGTGCTGTTGGCCCGCCATCACCTGACACAGAGCATGAGCCGCCGGGCGTACTGCTACGACAACGTCGATGTCGAGTCGTTTTTCGGCACGCTGAAGGCCGAGTCCGACGTCACCGAGCGCCGCCCGCAACAATCCGTGTCCACGCTGATCAGCCACGTCGACGACTACCTTCGGTTCTACAGCAGGCGTCGGCTACACTCGGCGTTGGGGTTTCAATCGCCGGCCGTATTCCGGAGACTAGCTGCATGAACGTGTCCAATTCACCCGGGCAGGTCACCGTGCGCTTTCACACGCGCCTCAATCCTCGGCGTTATACGTCACGAATCCCGCTCAACCTGGAGTTCCATGCATGACTGACGACAGAACACTACGCACCTCCAGAACGCTGCTTTTTTCCGCAGAAGAAATTTATGGGGCATTTTCGTCGCCGAAATTGCTGGCTGCGTGGTGGGGGCCTGAGGGCTTTTCGAATACCTTCGAGATTCATGATTTCATAGAAGGTGGGCGCTGGAAGTTCGTAATGCATGCCCCAGACGGAACTAACTATCAGAACGAGAGCACGTTCGAAGCACTTGAACCCAATTCGAAAATAGTTATTCACCATGACTGCCCACCAAGATTCCGGCTCACAATTGAGCTCACTGCTGAAGATCATGGAACGCGCGTAACCTGGAACCAGGTGTTTGAAGATGCTGAAACTGCTCAGGTCGTCAAAGAAAGAGCAGGCCCAGCAAATGAGCAAAATCTTGATCGGCTCACGCGCGTGCTTGAGCAAACAAGAAGTGGCATATAACCAGAGGTTCAAGCCGACCGGTGCTCCGCTGCGCTTCCCCCGGCGGCTTAGCCCGGGCATTGGACGCCCAGATCCCATTAAACCAAGCAGGTAAACCATGAATAAGGATATCGCCGTTACAAGGCTGCTTCCTAATATCTGCACTCACAAGATGGAAGAGACCCGGGAGTTCTATAGAGAGCTACTCGGTTTTGTCGTTGGCTTTGAGCACGAGGGCTGGTATATCCAGATGGCATCGCCGGAAAAACCGGAGCTGCAAATCGGTATCATGCGGCTCGACCATGAGTTTACGCCACAGCCTTTCCAGCGCCCTGCACAGGGCGTGATCATATCCGTGCAGGTAGAAGATATTGAGAGTACATACGCTGCGGTGAAGGCTCGTGGCTTCGAGCTGGCGCAAGATATATGCGTTGAGGAATTCGGAATGAAGCGATTCATGGTCGCGGATCCGAACGGGCTGCTTATCAATATGTTTTCGTTTTCATGAGTGCGCGCTCAACAGGGCACTGAACCGGACCGCCATTCCGCCGGCGGCCCATAGCCGCTGGTAATCCCCGCGTTACGTATAAGGGCGCGGCCTTATGTATAGGTGAACCGAAATGGAACTGGTGCTGGCTGAAATCGTGGATGATAGCTGCTCTGTCGATAAAAAAACTTGCTGGTTGAAGTGCGAAACATATTCCGGGGGAATGGTGGCCTTCTGGGGAGAACTGGATGGGGCTAATAGGAATATCGTTTCCTTAAGGGGTCAGACCCTTCCTGTCGTGGTAGAGCTGTCAGACCCCGAGGCTTGTTGCCCGACGGAGAGGGAGCGTTCATGCTATGGAATCTCGCTCAGCATACCGTCTGATGTGGCGATCACCGTGAATGCAGAATGCTAATTACATAAGTCGAACGCACGCACGGATCATCATCGTCGCCGGCGCGCCGGGCGTGGAGTCGTTCGGGCGGGGACGCTCACGGTGACACGATACATCACGGAACACGAGGTCCATCGTGGCAGCCAGAAAATCCGCGAAGTCGAAGCCCATCGTTCCCGGCGGGGTCGAGGACTATATTGAACAGTGCCCGGAAGAGGCGCGCCCGCGGCTTCGGGAAATCCGGGATGCCATCCATGACGCGGCCCCCGGTGCTGTCGAGACCGTCAGCTATTTCCGGATGCCGGGCTATTGCTATGAAGGGTACGACTATAACGGCATGTTCGCCTGGTTCAGTTTCCGGAAGCGTTGCGTGCGTCTGCATGTCCGCCCCCCGGTGCTGACGGATCACGAGCAGGACGTGGCGGGGTTCTCCGTGACGAAGGCGATCATCAGTTTCCCGCTGGACCGTGCCATCCCGAAGGAACTGGTGGTTAAGCTCGTCGGGGCCAGCATCGCGGTGATGACGGGCAAACAGCAGGGCGCGTGACAGATGCCTTCAACCGTTCGCGAGGCTACCGCCCGCGAACGCCTGCCTCGTACGGCACATACCGCGGCTTGGGACTGGGATCCCGATTTGCCCCGGAAGATCAGGTGGCCCGGGTGAACATCGCCCAGAGCGATTCCTCGTCCTCTTGAGTCAATGTGACGGTACGGGAATCGGGCGTCCTTGCCGCCCAGCCCAAGGCCTGCAGTCTTCCGAGGAGCGCCGCGCCCAGCGCTCCGGCCAGGTGGTGCCGGCGCTCGCTCCAGTCCAGGCAGGGACGGCAGAAGATTCGTTTACGCGAATCCAGGGCATCGGTATCGACCCCCAGGCAACCGAACCAACGCCGACCACGGTCGGTCAGCCAAATGCCGCCGTTGTCGTTTCGCAGCACGTCGTGCCGAAGCATTGCTTCATACAGCTCGACGCTCACCTCACCGGCAAGGTGGTCGTAGCAGATGCGCGCCCGGCGAAGCCCCGGGTCGCGCGGGCCGGTCACCGGTCGCTTGCCGCCCGAACGGAAGGCCACACCCATGATCGACTCGATCAGCTCCGCGACATCGGACCCGGCTATACGGAAATAGCGATGCCGCCCCTGGCGATCGACCACCACGAGCCCTTCCTCGAGCAGCTTTCCGAGATGGAAGCTCGCGGTCTGCCTGGTCACGCCGGAGAGATGCGCAAGCTCGGTCGCCGTCATCGCGCGATCGGACATCAACGCCGTCAGGATCTCCGCGCGCGCGTTATCCCCGATCAGCGCGGCCACCCGGACGATATTGGGCCCTTCACTCATGGTTCGATCCGGATCGAAACAATCCCCGCATGGCCCCGTGCTACCGTTTCCTCGCGTTGTTGCCGAAACCCGCCCGGGCCCATTCGCGAGCGCCGCCCGGGACGGGTTCGGGGTGTTTTACCGGGCGCGAGTGAACCGCCGTCGCCCGCCCCAGCATGGAGAGTTCGATGATAGCAGTGATATTCGAGGCACTACCGCACGCGGAACGTTACCAGGATTATCTCGATGCGGCGGCCTTGCTGCGACCGCAACTCGAGGACGTTGATGGCTTCCTGTCCATTGAGCGGTTCGAGAGTCTGTCACAGCCGGGCCGGGTCCTCTCCCTGTCGTTCTGGCGCGACGAGGCGGCGGTGACGGAGTGGAGGAATACGCAGGCGCATCGCGGTATCCAGGAAGCGGGCCGGGAGACGATCTTCGCCGACTATCGCCTCCGGGTCGCCGAGGTGGTCCGGGACTACGGCATGCACGACCGGCGCGAAGCCCCATCGGACTCACGTGAGGCACACGCCGAAACACCCGGGGAGCATGCTTGATCGCAGTCATGCGCCTCGCCGCGACACGGAGGTCCTGACGGCGTGCGGACATCAGTCCGGCCGGACGCCCAGGGTGTCGGCGACCTCGGGCAAGCGTTCGCCCAGGAAGTCGATGAAATGACGCACGGCCGGGTCCAGGCCGCGCCGATACGGATAGACGGCGTGGATGCGCCCGGCCGGCATTGAGCGGTCGGCGAGCACCTGCACTAGCCGGCCATCCATGAGCTCCGGCCAACAGATGTAGCGGGGCAGGGCGGCAAAACCCACCCCCTTCACCGCGAGCTCCCGCAGTATCCGCAGGTCGTCGGTCACCACGCGGGGCGTGACATGCACCGGCGACATGCGCCCGTCGCGATCCTCGAACGGAAAGGAACAGCGCCCATCCGTGCGCTCCATGCCTACGGTCGGCATCTGCGACAGGTCGTCCGGCCGGCAGGGCTCGCCTTCGCGATCAAGGAGCGACGGGCTGGCGACGACCACCGGCGCGCTCAGCGCGAACTCGCGCATCACCAGCGAGGAGTCCTCGAGTCGATGACGCACGCGCAGGGCCACGTCCACGCCCTCACCCACGACGTCGACGGGCCGCCCGGTGGCGTCGATCTGCAGTGAAACGTGGGGATGGCGTTCGAGAAATTCCGGGATCACCGGCGCCAGGAGAACCTGCGCAATGGTGATCGGACAGGTCACCCGGACTCGCCCGCTGGGCTCCTCGTGCACTTCGCGGACCACCCCTTGCGCAGCCCCCGCTGCGCTTACCAGGTCGCGACAACGCTCGTGGTATGCGCGCCCCGTGTCAGTCAGGGTGAGTTGTCGGGTCGAGCGGCGCAGGAGTCGAATCCCAAGCGTGTCTTCCAGGCGCGCGATTCGACGGCTGAGGGTCGACTTCGGCATGCCGAGGGCGCGCGCCGCAGCGGTAAAACTGCCGGTCTCGGCGACCGCGGCGAAGAAGTAGAGGTCGTTGAGATCTGGCATCCTCGTCCATTCCATTTATGGAACAGTGTTTTCCGTTTTTCCTGTCTAGTCCCGTTTACGGAACGTTCGTTACCGTACCACGCCACATCGACGCACGGGCGAAGCGAAGACATGCCGTATCTGTGCCCCCCGTGCATGCAAACCCGCGCAACCGGAGAGACACGCATGGCCGTCACGCTGATCGCGGTTTTCGAGGTGCCCTGGGAAGTCGTCGACCGTTTCCTCGCCGAATGGAACGAGGACAAGGATTTCATGATCCGTCAGCCGGGATTCATCGACGGCACCCTGTACCGCAGCGCACAGACCGACGCGCATTTCCGATTTGTCAACGTGGCCCGATGGGAACGTGAGGACGACTGGCGCGACGCCCTGCGCGCCGGTTACGAGGAACGGCGGGAACGGGGCATCGACCGGATGGCGGACTGGCAGGCGCGGGGCATCACGGTGACGGCGACCGTCTATGACCCTGCGCTGCAGTACTGACGACGTCGTTCCCGTGTTCACACGAAACACACCGGAGTGGTCTCATGCATATACAGATCATCGTGGGCAGCATCCGTCGGGGTCGGAACGCTCTGGCGATCGCGGAGTGGGCACAGGCCGTTGCGGCGGAGCATCAGGAGATCACGACCGAGATCGTGGATCTGCGGGAGTGGAAGCTGCCGATGTATGACCTCCCGAAACCACCGATCATCGGTGACTACGAGGATCCATTGCAGCGGCGCTGGGCCGATCAGATCGCTCGCGGCGACGGGTTCGTCTTCGTGAGCCCCGAGTACAACCATGGTTACACGGCCGTACTCAAGAACGCGCTGGATTACCTGTACGCGGAGTGGGTAGACAAGCCCGCCGGGTTCATCGCCTATGGGGTGAACGGCGGCGAACGCGCCATCGAACAGCTTCGGCTCGTTCTCCTCGAGTTGCGCATGTCACCGTTGCGCGATGCGGTGCACATTCCCGATCTTTTCGATCTCCTGGAAGACGGCCGGTTCAAGGGCGCAGAACACCATACCCGGCAGATGCACCGGGTGTTCGACGGCCTCGTGAAGTGGGGGGTTCGGAGGCCATGACCTCATTTCCCGCCGGTGACAGGGGGTCGAGGGTCGGGGAAGTTCGGCGCACGGTATGCCGGTCTCTCCGTCTGGCGCCCGTGATTTCCGGTTCGCCTGAAGCCTGCCCCGCTGGCTTCGGTAACCCCATCACCCCTGCTGCCGCCCGATCCCGGCCAGCCGGTCACGCAGCATCGCGTCGCGGCGGCGGGGCATGCGTTCGTCCAGCATCTCGCGGCCGACGGGGAAGTGCTCGACTACTTCAACAGCCAGTCGATGCTCTCGGTCCCCTCGCCGGCGGAGCAGGCCACGCCCCGGCGGGCAGTGGCCGTTGTCGTCATCCATCCCTGGCCACTACTGCGCGTCGAGCGCCACTATCTGCCCGCCGGCCTGTCGGAAGCGTTCGAAGTAGCCTGCCGGGTCGAGCAACTGCTGCGGAAAGTAGAGCCCGGCCGGTGTGGGCGGTTTGCCGTCGAGCCCGAGGAGGCGTTCGAGAACCAGGGCGACGCCCAGCCCCGTCAGCGGCATCTGTCCGTCGGGATGGATCACCGCGTGGCGGGAGCGCAGTGGTTGTCCGGCGTGGCTCTCTCCGGCAAGTTCGATGAGGATTTCGGTGGACATCGGCTCGCCGCGGCGGCGGCTGGAGCTCACGCCAATGGCCAGGTTGAACTCGACGTTCGGCGCGTCGGTGGCGGTGGCGAGGCCAAAGACGTCATTGGGCGAGAGGGCCGTGGCGCCCATCGCCGTGCCGTCGGCGGCGCGGAAGGTGGTCTGGAGGTCGTCGCCGCGGCGCCAGACCCAGGCGCCCTGTCGCCGAACCTGCACGGCGGGAATGGCCTGCGTCTGGCGCTCCAGATCGTCGAAGGAGGCCGGGCCGCCTTCGTCCTGCTCATCCAGCAGGGCGCCGATGCGAATGGTGTCGACATGACGGAACGCCTCGGAGAACCCGAGCGCGGGGGTCATCGTCGCACCGACCAGCCACTCGGTACCCAGAACCACCGGTGCGGCGTCCGGGCGATGCATGTAGGCCGCGACCTCGGGCCCGGTTTCGTACATGGCGGGGGAGATGCTGATGTAAGGTACGCCATGCCGCTGGGCGAAACGGAGTGCGGCGGTGGTCGTATCCGTGAAGAAGATCGCGACGGCGCTGACGGGCCGCCCGCCGAGCCCGAGATCATCGGCGGTGATATCGACCGTCGCGCCTTCGGCATTACCGATATCGGCGGCCGTGCGTTGCGCCTTGGCGAGGTTGCGCCCGCCGATCAGCAAGGGGGTGTCCGGGTGGGTGTCGCGCAGCAAACGCGCCGTGTGGCGGCCGACGATGCCGGCACCGCCAATGAGCAGTATGGGGGCGACTGACATGAGGGATCTCCGGGTTGAGTGACAGAAACCTACTTATAGTAGGTTGTCGGGAACATTAACCTACTAATGGTAGGTTTTCAACGTATCCGAGCACATGGGACAGGGCGGGCCGTGAATCGCAAGACGCAACAGGCAAAGGCGCGAACGGGCAGCCGGCGGCTTTCCGCGCCGGAACGGCGGCGTCAGCTGCTGGATACGGCGCAGCTCATCGTGCGCGAAGAGGGGGCCGACCGGCTCACGCTGGGCCACCTGGCTGCGCGTGCCGGGGTCTCCAAGCCGGTCGCCTACGATCATTTCGGCACGCGCTCGACGCTGTTGATCGAGCTGTACAGGTTGATTGACCACCGGCAGTCGGACGCGCTTCGCGAGACGCTGACGACCGAGGAGCGAGGCTTCGAGGAGACGGCGTCGCTGCTCGCGGCGGCCCATGTGCATTGCCATGCCGACACCAGCGGCGAGTGGCATGCCATCGGGGCCGCGCTGACGGGGAGCGACGAGAAAGAGGCGGTCTACCAGGAGCTGCTCGACAACTACGTCCAGCTTTTCGCGGCTGCGCTGAAGCCATACTGCGAACTGACCGACGCGGAGCTCGAGCGGCGCTGTATCGCCTTGATCGGCGCGGGGGATGCGATCTCGGCCGCGATGGTGCGCGGCAACTGCAGCGAGGCCGAAGCGGCGGCGACGCTTGCCTCGCTGATACGGGGTGGGGTGGGGCGATGACCTGAGGCCCGGTCGAGCGCCTCATCCCCTGCGCCGCAAGCGCCCACCCGATACGCCCGGGGCCGTTCACCGGCACGCCGGGGGTGACTCTAACATTCCAACACCTGACGGTGAGAAGGCTGGCCCGCCAGGGTGCAGCACGGTACCGGGAGGCTTCCGTACGTCCGGCCACGGGGGTGTGTGGGATCGCCGATCACTTCGGCGTGCACAACAGACGGTGAGTGGTGCCGTGCGACGGTAGGCGGCGATGTTGGATTGTTAGACTTGACCCCGGGCGTGTGGCCCCGGGCGTGACCCCGGGTGGCCTGGGGCGGCCCGTGTGAGACGGGCGGCCGCCACGCGGCCACCCGTATTCCGGACCGTTACGATTCCACCTGCGCCACGTCGCGAACGGCGCCGCGCGAGGCGTTGGTGGCCAGCGCTGCGTATGCGCGTAGCGCGGGCGAGACGTTGCGGAAGCGGTTCCCCGGTTTCCAGGCCTCGCTGCCTCTGGCCTCCATGGCGGCACGGCGGGAGGCCAGCGTCTGGTCGTCCACATCCAGCCGGATGACGCGGTTGGGGATATCGATCATGATCGCGTCGCCGTCCTCGATGAGCGCGATGAGACCGCCCTCGGCCGCTTCCGGCGAGACATGGCCGATGGAGAGACCGGAGCTGCCGCCGGAGAATCGCCCATCCGTGACCAGCGCGCAGTCCTTGCCCAGTCCCCTGGATTTGAGATAGCTGGTGGGGTAGAGCATTTCCTGCATCCCGGGGCCGCCCTTGGGGCCTTCGTACCGCACAATGACCACGTCACCCGCCGAGACCTCGTTGCCCAGGATGCCGGCCACGGCCGCTTCCTGGCTCTCAAACACCCGGGCGCGGCCGTCGAACACCAGAATGGACTCATCCACGCCGGCCGTTTTGACGATGCAGCCCTCCGGCGCCAGGTTGCCGAACAGCACGGCGAGCCCGCCGTCCTCACTGAACGGATGAGTGGCCGCGCGGATCACGCCGCGTTCGCGGTCCGTGTCGAGTGCTTCCCAGCGCGCCGATTGGCTGAACGCCGTCTGGGTCGGGACGCCGCCGGGTGCGGCACGGTAGAACGTCCGCACGGTCTCGTCGGCCGTGCCTACGACGTCCCAGCGCGCCAGGGCGTCGGCAAGGGTCGGTGCGTGCACTGTGGGCAGACCGGTGTCGACCAGCCCCGCCCGGGCCAGCTCGCCCAGGATGGCCATGATGCCGCCGGCCCGGTGAACGTCTTCCATGTGCACGTCGGCCTTGGCCGGCGCGACCTTGCACAGGCAGGGCACGTGGCGCGACAGCCGGTCGATGTCGGCGATGGAGAATGCCACCTCCGCCTCCCGCGCCGCCGCCAGCAGATGCAGCACGGTGTTGGTCGAGCCGCCCATGGCGATGTCGAGGCTCATCGCGTTCTCGAAGGCGCCGCGGGTGGCGATGCCCCGCGGCAGCACGGAGCCGTCGTCCTGTTCGTACCAGCGCCGGGCCAGATCGACGATCACCTGCCCCGCCTGCCGGAACAGCCCCTCGCGGTCGCCGTGGGTGGCCAGCATCGACCCGTTGCCGGGCAGCGCCAGACCCAGCGCTTCCGTGAGGCAGTTCATGGAGTTGGCGGTGAACATGCCCGAGCACGACCCGCAGGTGGGGCAGGCGGAGCGTTCCACGGTGGCCACGTCCTCGTCGGTGTAGCTGTCGTCCGCGGCGACCACCATGGCGTCGACCAGGTCGAAGGCGCGGCTGCCGCCCTTGACGACCGCCTTGCCCGCTTCCATCGGCCCGCCCGAGACGAACACCGTCGGGACGTTGAGCCGCATGGCCGCCATGAGCATGCCGGGGGTGATCTTGTCGCAGTTGGAGATGCAGACCAGCGCATCGGCGCAGTGGGCGTTGACCATGTACTCGATGCTGTCGGCGATCAGCTCCCGCGAAGGCAGCGAGTACAGCATGCCGCCGTGGCCCATGGCGATGCCGTCGTCGACCGCGATGGTGTTGAACTCCCTGGCCACGCCGCCGGCCGCCTCGATCTCGCCGGCGACCAGCTGACCCATATCCTTCAGATGCACGTGCCCCGGCACGAACTGAGTGAAGCTGTTGGCAACGGCCACGATGGGCTTGCCGAAGTCGCCGTCCCGCATGCCGGTGGCACGCCACAGGGCACGGGCACCGGCCATGTTGCGGCCGTGCGTGCTGGTTCGGGACCGATAGGCGGGCATGGGTCGTCCTCCAGGTTGTCGTCAGGCCGTAGCGTATTTTCCCTGGAAAGGTTTTTGAAATATATTAATTAGTCACGAATAATTCACTGCAGATATTTGTATGGATGTACGTCGGCTCAGGCAATTTGTGGCGGTGGCCGAGACGCTGCATTTCGGCAAGGCCGCCGAGCGCCTGCACATGACGCAGCCACCGCTGAGCCAGTCGATCATGGCGCTGGAGCACGAGCTGGGCACGGCGCTGTTCGTGCGGACCAAACGCAGCGTCACGCTGACCCCGTTCGCCGCGCAATGGCTCGAGCCCGTGCGCGCGGCCCTGGCGGCGGTTGACGCCCTGCCGGAGACCGCCCGTGGCATTCGTCGCGGCGAAACCGGCCGGCTGGACCTGTCGTTCGTGAGCACGGCCGACTACAGCCTCCTGCCCAATCTGGTGAGGGAGTTCCGGGCGCTGTACCCGAACGTGGTTCTTGCGCTAACCGAGGCCACCAGCGACGTGCAGATCGCCGCCCTGCTGCGCGGAGAAAGCCATGCCGGCATCCTCATTCCGCCGGCCCATGGGGCGTTGCCCGACCCGCTCACCTACCGCCGGCTGATCTCCGAACCGCTCATCGCCGCGGTGCCCGAACAGTGGCTCGACAGCGGGCGCCTGACGCTCACCGACGGCCGACTCTCTCCGGCAGCCGTGACGGCGTCACCGCTCATCGTCTTCCCCCGCCATGTCGCCCCCGCCTTCTATGAACTGGTCACGAACTATTACGGGGACTGCGGCGGCCATGCGGAGATCGCGCAGCACGCGATCCAGATGCAGACCATCATCAGTCTGGTATCGGCCGGCCTGGGCATTGCCCTGGTGCCCGAATCGCTGCGGCACCTCGCCCGTACCGGCACCCGCTACGTGCCCCTGCAGAGCGCGCCACCGATCCTGGAGACAGGCATCGTCTGGCGGCGCGACGACGTGAGTGCGACGTTGGCCAACCTGCTGGAGGTGCTCAATATCGCGGACCCGGGATACCAATAGGTCGTCGCTGAATCAGAAATAGGGTCGATGTCCGGGGTAGGTGCTGACATTCCAACACCGGACGGTGAGAAGGCGGGTCCGCCAGGGTAAAACTGGTACCAGGAGGCTTTCGCACGTCCGGCTACAGGGATGCGTGGAATCGCCGATCACCTCGGTGTGCGCCACGTGCGGTGAGCCGTGCCGAGCGACGGTACGAGTCGGTTCCGGATTGTCAGACCCGATCCGGCTGGCCCCCTGTATGACCCCTGACGTTCGGAGGAATGTATGAGCGGAAAGGATCTCGGAGGGAGCATATTCCTGGCCGGCCTCACGGTGGTCCTTATCGGGTCGGTAGCGTATGGATTGCTCACGGGGGAAATCCCCACACTTGGTGGGACGGGGCGCTATGAAGCGGACATTTTGTGGCAGTCGCGCGAAGACGAGCCCCAGTTATTCTGGTTTGCGGTTAGTTACCATCTCGTCATTGCGATCGTCGCCGCGGTGCTCGGAGTGCGGATAGCAGGGGATGAGGAGTAGGGTGGACCGCCCCGCGTCGGTTAGGCCGATATCCACGCGATGCCGGAATAGAACAATGCCGACGCTCGCACGGTCTTTGAACGCACCGGCGCCACCGGTCGATGTTGGATCGTTAGCCCTGACTCCGGTGGGTCGCGGACCACGGGAAACACCGCCGCGTTGAGCGCCTGATTCTGCGTCGCCGCGGCTATACTTCCAGCGGCCGCCAGATCGGAGAGAAATGCCACGACTTCCGTCGCCCATATCTTGCGGGCGGCGCCTGTCATGGTACAGGATGACCCGAAGGATCAAGCCCCAGGCACGTCTCTTCACGTAAGAATGCTGTAGTGGCGCACCCGGATCGCGGCACGGACACGATCGAGAAAAGGAGAGCTCTTCCGTGACATTCCATCGCACCTCCATCGGCTGCCGTATATATGTACAGCACCTCGCTGACCCGTGACGCGCAAGCGTGCGTCGCGGCAAGTGTCCGCCTATCACGCCTTCCACGTGTCGCATGCGGTGGTTTGCGGATGCCGGAACGCCGGGCCAGCGCCGCTTCGCAGCCATCCCGCACAGACAGCAACGGGGCTTGGCTCACGCGCATTATGCGGACGTCGTCCGTGTTATAACGCGGACGACGTCCGTCTATTAGCTGGTTACACGGTAAGGAATAATGGCGCCCAGTATTAAGCAGAAACTCGCCATAGACCAAGAGTTGTTGAATGCAGTTCGACTGATTCATGCTGGATTAGGCCAGTTGCAAAAGCTCGATGGTGCAAATGATTTTTATCATCTCCCCCTCCTGACTCTGGCCAGTGGTTTTGAAAGACTCATGAAAGTCATGCTCTGTCTTCGAATACTGGAACAAACAGGTGAGTTTCCAAACCCAGAGGGTCTTCCTTCTGGTCGCAAGGGTCATAACCTTGAATTATTACTTAAAAAAATTCGCGAAGAATGCTTTTTGGACCATTATGTGGAGCAAATACCAGTTGCGAAAGAAGATTTGGAATACCTAGAATCTGAAGAATTATCGTCGTTCCTGTCAATACTGAGTAGGTTTGGACAGGCCGCGCGTTACCATCATCTCGATGTCGTACTCGGAAAGCAGCCCACAACAGATGCTCCCAACAGGGAATGGGAGAGCCTTGAAACCGATATTTTGCTTAAGCGCCCCGACTTGATCAAAGAGATGGAAGATTTCCCAGCTTCAGAGAGACCGCAACAGGAAATTGCTATTGAAGTAGTTGCACGTTTAGAGCGTTTTGCAAGGGCTCTTGCCCGCTTGTTTACAATAGGAGGTATTGGTAAAGAGGCTCAGCGCTATATAGGTTATATTGGCAAGTTCTTATATCTCCGAGATGAATCTCTTGGAAAGAACGAATACAGTCCTGTTGGCACAATCATGTAACCATGCCTTTCACTTGGACGGGAACTCCGCTCCGCTGCGTTCCCGCCAGTGAAGGCAACGTTAGGCGAGATAAAGAATGGTGACAGATTTAGAAATATTTAACGCACATCAGGAAGATGTCCGTCGTCGGGCAGATTCTTTAGTAAGAGCAATTTTTATTCTTGCTGGCGGTGCCCTTACCTTGTCAATCACCATATTTACTAATGAAAAAGCCCCCGAGTTAAATCCAGACCTGTTGTGCTCACTCAAAATGTCTTGGTGGGCGCTCTTCCTCTCAATTGTATTTTTAGTGTTGGCACTTACAACCATCATTGCCCGCGATTACGCATTTGGTGAGAGATGGCGTAAGCAGTTAAATGGGGAAAACGTCGATGCCCCGGGAAGCCCAACCTTTGTCGAGGTGGTTGTTTGGGTTTTGTCAATCCTTGGGTTGCTAGGATTTGTTTCGGGCCTGCTAGGCCAGGCATATGTTGCTAGCAATGTGCTGTAATCGCCTAACAAGACAATTTTACACGGACGGCAAAAAGCGCCGCTCGTTCCTCGCTAAACGTTTTGCCTCCAGTGAATTGCGGCATTGGGTATTGTGAACGAATGCAGTGGTGACAAAAATGCCAGAGTTTTCATCTTGGCAGAGCTACCGAATCTTTGCACAGAGCGTCAAGAGCAGGGCGAGGTACGTCTTTGAAGATCAAGTTGACGAGTTTCTCAAGACCGTCGTCGCAACAAGTGAAGGGCGCAAGCGGACGTTCCCAGCCGGCCGAGTCCTTTGGAGAGCACAGCATGGTCATGACTGGGTCGCGATCCAGCAAGATGAACACGAGTTCGAAGTACCTGGCCCATATTCCGCCGCACGAATGAAGCCGCTACCGCACTCCGCGCGTGAAGGCCGAGTCAATCCAAAGGGCATACCGTGTCTGTACTTGGCAACAGACAAGGAGACAGCCATGGCTGAGGTGCGGCCATGGATCGGGTCGTATATATCGGTAGGGCAGTTCAAGACGCTGAGGGATCTTGTTCTTGTCGACTGCTCCGTCGAGCACGGTCGTGGGTTTGTTTTCTTCCTTGACGAGCCGGAACCGGCTCAACGCGAGAAGGCTACATGGGGCGATATTGATCAAGCCTTTTCCGAACCGGTGACCTCAGGCGACTCCACCGCTGATTACGCGCCGACGCAGATACTTGCTGAGGCCTTCCGACGCCACGGATACGACGGCATCGCCTACAAAAGCGTTCTTGGCAGAGGTTTCAACGTCGCGCTATTCAATGTCAATGCCGCAGATCTCATCAACTGCTTTCTGTTCGAAGCTAAGAAAGTGTCGTTTGAGTTCAGCGAAACAGGGAATCCATACTTCGTGAAGAAGTACTACGAAAACAATGAGTGAAACGATGCCCAACACGGTGCTCCAGCCGACGTCAGGCCGCGGTGCGGCCTGACGTCGGCTGAGCTCAGGCGTTCGGCAGAAGGAGATTCACCGAGGAATTATCGATGACGGCGTCTAAGGATGACGGCCAGTATTCGGGCTCACATAAAATCAGTTTCACTGAGAAACGTTGGTACGAGCACGGCTGGGACTACTGTACTTGGCTGCCGCAGCAGCTCGGAACTTTTGCCAGTGTAGCGATTTCCCTATGGGCAGTCGCAGAGGTGTTAATGGTCGCGAGCGGCCGGAGGGTCTCGATCGACGAGCTGGCTGTGCCGATTTTGGTTGTCGCAATCATAGTAGTTCTTTATCGAGCATATTCGGCAAAACACGAGTACGTTCCGGCGCCACTGCACGGAGAAAGTAAGGCCGTCAAGGATATATTTCAGAAACAGAGGTGTGGCTGGAATGCAGCCCTTGCGAAGCAAATGCTGGAAGATCGACTCGAGGAAGCGGATGGCGCGCTGTCTCGGATTGATAAGGGCGCCGAGTACATTCCGCCACAGAAGCTGGAGTACGACGAATATTTAACTTGGCTTCAAACGCGTCCGGAAGTGGTACTCCGGATGGTTCACTCCGCAGCGCTCCTTTGTACGCAAGAAATCCCGGTCGCCATTGGTTCCGCGAAAGACGAAGAGGCTCTGCCAGAACTGAGGCGAGAAGTCGAGGCGTTAAGCTCCCTGTACACCTGCGCAAAAGATGCAGAGGTTGAGTGGCATGGAGTCCTGCCACCCGAGGACTTTGAGGGTGTACACGAAATGATGTATGGATGGACGCAGCCGATTAGGAAGGGAGTGCACCAGTTCCTCGGTGTGTTAGCAGAGCTAGAGAGCGTGGACAGGAAGGCACTAAAGAAAGGAATCGCATCCTTGCCCGCATTCAGCATCGTGTTCGAGTCACCGCCGAATATCGAAGAGTTCTCAAGACGCGTTCAAGCGTTTAGCGGATGATCAAGTGCAACAACGGCAGCACGCCGAAGCATGTCATGCAGCTGACGCTCGTACCTCGCGCGACTGATGGCCAACGTTAGGGCTTTCCACATGCTCTTGCGGATCGATTCTAATGAAGCTTGGCCGAAATCCATAATTGAGCGCATCGACGCTCATCAAGGCCTGCTGCGTTCAGCTAAGTACATGGAGAATCTGATCGAGTCGCAGCCGTTCCGCGCGATTGCTGAAGATCTTGAGGGGTTCATTCGTGAGAACAGAATTTTGGCTTACCACTGTACGAAGGAAGCCGAGACAGGCTTCTTCTTGCGCAATGGTTTGCGGATCCTCAACCGAACACAGCATCAGGCTGAATTCCTTAACCGGTACGGTTACTTATTTTCCCCAGCCGAACTTCAGCACATGCATCAAGAGTGGGAAACTTATTTCGCTGGGGCTCAGGACAACGGGCGTAATGGCTCCCTTTGGTTCTGCTTGGCTCCAAATCAAGTTGTCAGTGACGGCACGGAACGCCTCTTCCGGTGCTTCGGCGGTGAGGCGATTTACATGCCGCTGACGCATCATGCAGCGATAACCTCAAAGCTAGAAGCCATCGGCAGTCCGGTCGTTGTTGAAGTGTCAATTGATCCCAATCAGTTGCACACATTCTGTGAGCTGACCTTTGCGCTTAAAGCGCTGAGTATCCTCCACCGAAAAAGGAATTCCGATGCTTATTTCCATTCGCAAGAAGGGTATTTGACCTGCAATGTTTCCCCACATGAAATCGTTCGTGTCATACCCAAGGAGGCATTCTTCAGTGCACACGCCGAGTGGTGGTCTTCATGAGAGGCAGAAAACCGGGGACAGGAAAACCGGGGGCAGACCACGGTTTTGCGCAGTTGAGGGAGGTCGTGGAAGTGGTAGGCTATACGTCGTCAGGCAAGGAAGCTAGGGAGGGAACCATGCCAAGGAGAGCGCGCGCGACGAAGATTACTCACGGTTTCTGCGTGGAAATCGTGGTCTGTCCCCGGTTCTTGCATGAGGCGTTCTGTGCAAAAACATAGATAGGAGTAAACTATAAGAAATGGACTCATCTCTTAAGACAAGACTATGCAATCAAATCTTCAAAGTTGAAGTTGGCATCCAATCAGCAGGTGAAGAAGATGCTTCTTTTACACTTGATTATGAAGACGGAAGGTACCGGCAGAATGAACTGGTTGGTCTAATTAGAGATGCCGTTCCTTTTTTTGCACTTACAGAAGATGAGATTGAGACAATAGATAAATCCGAATGGAACAAAAACAGTTTTACACGAATATCAGATGCAAATAGAAATTCAAAAGGTGATTATGGCGAACTTTTATTGTATTTAATCTTAAGTGTTTTCTATGACGTCCCAAAGTTTGTTACAAAAGCTAGATTACGATCAACTACAAGAGAACAAATCAAAGGGTTTGATTGTGCGCACTTTTCCATTAGTGATTCAAACGTAACACTATGGCTTGGTGAAGCTAAGTTCCATCAAAGCATTAGCAGCGCTATAACTTCAGCTCTAAAATCACTCCAGGAGCATCTGAATGACTCAGAAAGGATAAAATCAGAGCTAAGGTTACTTGGGGGCGAAATAGAACTAAACAAGCAGCTTGAAAGAGAAAATTATGAGCTATTAAAAAGTTATGTTACTGGAGCAAGATCATTAGATAAAGTTGATATTGCAGTCCCCGTTTTGTGCACATACGATAGCAAGTGCATAAGGGATTTTTCTGGGAAAATAGATAGTGATATTGAGTCAGATGATTTCAAAGATAAAATAAGTGTTGAGTTGGAAGAAAACTTTAAAAATATTTACAGCAAGGACTGGCCGAAGAGGAAAAACATAAAAATTGTCTTTTTTGTTGTGCCTTTAGAATCGGTTTCCGATTTAAAGCGAAATATTGAGCTTGTTGAAAATGCCATGAAATTTTGATTGGAGTTAGTATATGAGCCAGCAAATAGCTTATGGCATTGAAAAATTAAGAGATAAGAAAGAAGTCAGCACAGAGATTATTGAAAATTTACTTATTGACGTGTATCGATTGCTTGATTCAAAAGATGAACGCGATTATAGCCGATGTCTTTCTGCAATATGTCATGTAGCTAATTACAATTCTTCTGACAACATGGTGCAGCAGCTTTTGCATGATTGTATCGTCAAATCAAGAATCTTCTTGTATGATAATCTTTTGGAAAAGAACAATGAGGCCTACTTTCCAAATATTTCATTTCAAGATAATCTTCTTAGGAATTTTTACACCAGCCAAAAAACCAATACAACTTTAACAAGACCTCAAAAAGAAATATTTGACTCCTTTCAAAGAAATAAAAGGTTGGTAGTCAGTGCTCCAACATCTTTTGGGAAAACGCGAATTGTTAGAGAAATCATCCTGCATAACAATTACAAGAATATTGCGTTTATAATGCCCACAGTTTCTCTGCTCTCAGAACAATATCAAGAACTAAGAAGCAGTGTTGAAGGGTACACAATCTCAAAATCCTCAAAAGTTAAAGTCGATAAAGGTAAAAGCTATATCTTGGTTTTAACGCCAGAGAGAATATCAGCATTTTTTGAAGAAAATCCAAATTTTGAAATAGATTTTTTCGTCATGGACGAAATTTATAAAGTAGATTATAAGCTTGATGATGATCGGTTCAGGGTATTTTCAGACATTCTCTACCGATTAGCGAAAACCGATGCTGATTTTTATCTTGCAGGTCCATACATATCGGATTTCAGCAAAAACTTCAGAGAAAGGTTTAATGTAGAACTAAAAAAATATTCAACAGAAATAGTACAAAAAGATTACTACGCTTTAGATAACAAAAAGGATAAGGGGCTTCACTATGTAGAAAATGGATCTATTAGAATTATTGGGGATAAGTTTAAAAACCTACTCAGATTAGTGTCGGAAGAGTCTATTGATGGTAAATTTTTAGTATATCGATATCAGAAACAATATGCAGAAGATACCGCGAAAAAGTTTTTAGATACATGGCCGGTAAAGCCTCATAACAAAGAGCTCGTTGATTATCTATCAAGTTCTGTATCGCCTACCTGGGATTTGATTTCTTGTATCAAGCGCGGAATAGCTTTTCATCATGGTGCAATGCCAAGGCACATTCAGGACTTGATTGTCGATGAATTCAATGATAACAGTGACAATGGGTTGAATTATCTTTTCTGTACTACTTCCCTAACTGAAGGTATTAATTCAGCTGCAAAAAATGTTGTCATTTATGACAAGAAAATTGGTACCGGTGACCTATTGAAAACATTAGATAGAAAAAACATAGAAGGTCGCGCTGGACGTTTTATGCAACACTTTATCGGACGTGTATTTCATCTTGAAACGCAAGAAGATGATGATAGAGAAACGTCTGTAGAAATTGAATACCTAGACAATGAAAATGCTTCACTAGAAACTTTAATTCAATTGGAAAGTGAAGATGTGCCAGATTCAAGACGAGAACTTTTAAAGTCTCATTCTGAGGATCTTGCTGAGCTAGGAATTGATCCATTAATCATAAAAGAAAATAGGTTTGTGAAAGTTGATGGACAAATTGAATTAATTAATCACCTAAGAGCGGGGGGAAATCTGGATAATTATTATTTTAAAGAGCAGCTACCATTAAAGCATTGCCTGGATAATATTTTATCATGTTGCTACGATTATCTTTTCACTGATCATGATAAAGGTAGAAATTTCGATACAGATATTGGAAAGTCAATTCTTATCGGTCTCACGAAGTACTATATTTATTACACGCCGTCGTTTAAAGAGCTTCTAAGTTCGGACACAGTACAAAAAGCAAGAGCGAACGACAACTCTCGAATTAGATATGTGTTTGATTTAATGTCCAAGTACTTTGAGTTTTCATGGCCTAAGTATCTTAAAACTTTTTCTAAGGTCTATAATTTTGTGGCAGCAGAAAAAAACCAACCATTAATAGCCCTTGATATGGTTATAGCTAAGCTAGAGTATGGAACTACTGAAAATCATGAAATTATTTTAAGAGATTCTGGTCTCCCTAATGAAATTGTAAAAAAAATATCACACTACTTTAAAGGATGTGAGACCTATGAAGATATATATAGTGTCAGTCGGTCAAAAAATAATGAAATAAAAGATTCTATTCACCCTATAGAAAGTAAAATATTAGGTAAGTACATATAGGCACAGGGAAACCGGGGACAGACCACGGTTTTGCGCAGTTGAGGGAGATCGTGTCCCCTTCCCGTAGATTACCTCCATGGATTAGTAGAACTTCCGGCATGATGGCGGTCTCGACCTGGAGGTCATCATGCGCAAGAGCCGGTGCAGCGAACACGAGATCGTCAGCGCCCTGAAGCGCGGAAGAGGGCGTGGCGCTCAAGCGCTATTGCCATCTGTACAATCACCACATCCCGCAGAGAGCGCTGCATCACCGAACACCGATTCAAGCGCTCAACGGCTGGCAGCAAAGCCATCTGCATCTGTTCGTCCGGGAAGAGCGCAATCATCCGGGATGTGACACATAGCCAGTATCTGTTGGCGGGAGCACCTGTGCTCTGTTCCGGTGCGCAGCAAAGCGAAAACGTTGGGCTGGAGTTGGTCCGGTGGCGTTGAAAGGGGGTTGTCGATGTTTTCAGATGAAGTGAAGTCGTACGTGGAGCGTAGCGTCCTATGCTGGCTGGCTACTGTGGACGCTGAGGGCTGGCCGAATGTTTCCCCTAAGGAAATATTCACAGCGTATGACGACGAGCGCCTTATCATTGCGAATGTCGCCTCGCCCGGTAGCGTCCGCAATTTACTACGCGTGGAACGCGCATGCGTGAGCTTCATAGACGTTTTCGTGCAGAAAGGTTTCAAGGTGCGTGGGCGCGCGCAGCTAGTGTGGGCGTCAGATCCGCGGTATCGCGAGCTGCTGACGCCGCTGGAAGATATGGCTGGAGGTAAATTCTCGATCAACGGCATAATTGAGGTATGGGCCGATGAGGTCGAGGCAATTCTTGCCCCAAGTTACCGGTTCTATCCGGAGACTACGGAAGGCGAGCAAGTGGAAGGGGCGATGGTGGCGTATGGGGTGAGGCCTGCTCAGCGATAAAGGCGTTCGGGAGTGGGTCTAACGTTCCAGCGTTTGGCAGTGAGACGGCAGGGCCGTGGCCAGCGGCGGTTCTCACGGCCCAATGGCCACTGTCGCGCGTTGCGAAGGGCGCCCGGTATTTGACTCGGGGCATTGATTCGACGGCCGTTGTCGGCTGCCAGGAGCAGCCGACCTACCGGGGATTGCGGTTTTGTTTGCGGTGCGGGGTTGTCGGGTGGGGGGGTAACCAGGTGATCTGGCGTTGCTGCTGTTTGTGTATTCGCGGCACCGGCCCCGTTCGATCCCCGTTCCTTTGATATCCCCGGGCGGTGACGCCCTGAAATATCCGTGTCCCAATCACGTCATCCGGCCGTCACACCTCGGACGCGTGTTCTCCCTAGACTGTGGCTCGGTTGAGCCCAACGCAAGGGAGCTAAGACGATGTCGACCAAGCGGAATAACAAGGGAATCACGGCCCGGGTGCTCACGGCGGTGCTCGGGGGGGCGCTGCTGATGTCCGGCTTCTCGGCCGCTCAGGCGCAGTCGATGGAGTGCAGTCACCGGGGCGATCTCGCCGAGCGCTACTGCGATGAGGACCGCGATCTGGTCGCGGACCTGCCGATGGACGAGTCGGAGTGGCAGGACCCGGACACGCTGTTCTTCTCCTACGTCCCAGTCGAGGACCCGGCGGTGTACGCTGACGTCTTCAAGCCGTTCATCAAGCACCTGGAAGAGGTGACGGGCAAGGACGTGCGCTACTTCTCCGCGCAGTCCTACGCCGCGCAGATCGAGGCGCTGCGCAGTGGGCGGCTGCAGGTGGCGGGCCTGTCCACCGGCTCGGTGCCCTTCGGCGTGAACATCGGCGGTTTCGTGCCGTTCACGATCATGGGCACGGAGGACGGTGAATACGGCTACCGCATGCAGGTGATCACGCGCCGCGACAGCGGCATCAAGAACCTGGACGACCTGCGCGGCAAGACCGTCGCCCACACCGAGCAGGCCTCGAACTCCGGTAACCAGGCGCCGCGTGCGCTGCTCGCGGAGCGGGGCATCGTCCCCGGCGAGGACTACGAGGTGGTCTACTCCGGCGGGCATGACCGCAGCATCCTCGGTGTCGCCAACGGCGACTACGCGGCGGCGCCGGTGGCCTCCTCGGTGCTGGACCGCATGGCGGACCGTGGCGTCGTGGACCGCGACAAGCTGCGGGTGATCTTCGAGACGGAGTCGTTCCCGACCACCGCGTTCGGTACCGCCCACAACCTGAACCCGAAGCTGGCGCTGCTGATCCGCAAGGCGTTCTTCACCTTCGATTTCGAGGGCAACAGCGTGGGTGAGGAGTTCTCCGACGCGGACCGCTTCATCCCGATCACCTACCGTCAGCACTGGAAAGACATCCGCACCATCCAGCAGGCGAACGGCGTGGAGTACACCCAGGAAGGGCTCTCCGAGGAGTAATGCCCGGTCCGCCCGCCCCGGTGGTCGCCGGGGCGGGCCGCCCCTCCGGCAGGAGCCCGCCGCGATGCTCGAGATCGATAACCTCACCAAGACCTACGCCGACGGCCTGCAGGCTCTGCGCGGATGCAGCCTCACCGTGCCCGGTGCGGAGGTCGTGGCCGTCATCGGCCCGTCCGGGGCCGGCAAGAGTACGTTCATCCGCTGTATCAACCGCCTGGTGACGCCCACCGGCGGCAGCATCCGGCTCGACGGCACCGAGCTCACCGCCCTCGGCGAGCGTGGCCTGCGCGGTGTCCGCCGGCACATCGGCATGATCTTTCAGGAGTACAACCTGATCGAGCGGCTGACCGTGATGGAGAACGTGCTCGCGGGGCGGCTCGGCGCCGTGTCCTTCATGCAGGCGTTGCTGCGGCGTTTCCCCCAGGCGGACGTGGACCGCGCCTTCGAGCTGCTCGCCCGGGTGGGGCTGGAGGGCTACGAGAACAGCCGAGCGGACGCGCTCTCCGGCGGGCAGCGCCAGCGCGTGGGGATCGCCCGCGCCCTCATGCAGGAGCCGCGGCTGCTGCTGGTGGACGAGCCCACGTCATCGCTGGACCCGAAGGTGGCGCGTTCGATCCTGGCGCTGATCTGCGAGCTCGCGAGCGAGCTCGGGATCCCGGCGCTGATCAATATCCACGACGTCGGCCTCGCGCTGCGGTTCGCACGCCGGGTGATCGGGCTCTCCGCGGGGGAGATCGTCTTCGACGGGGCACCGGTGGAGGTCGACGAGGCGGCGCTGTCACGCATCTACGGTGCGGATGACTGGCGGGACGCTTTCCGCCAGGAGGGCGAGGAGGATCGCCACGTCGCCGGCGAGGGGATGGCATCGTGAGCGCGCCCGCCACCGTCTCCCCGCGCCGCTGGCGGCGGCCACCGGTGATCGCCACGCCGTGGCTGCGCTGGGTGGCCGTTGCCGGCGTGATCGCCTATCTTGCCTTCGCGGTGGTGGACCTGGAGTTCGACTACGCCCGCTTCGTGCGCGGCGTGCCCCGGGGCGTGGACATGGTGGTGTCCATGTTCCCGCCGGACTTCAGCCGCTGGGACCTGCTCCTGGGTGGCCTGCTGGAGAGCCTGCAGATGGCCTTCTTCGCCACCGCGATCGGGGTGGTGGTGAGCATCCCCATCGCCGTCGGGGCCGCGGCGAACGTCGCGCCTAAGTGGCTGTATGCCGTCTGCCGGGGCTATATCGGGGTGTCGCGCACCTTCCCGGAGGTGCTCATCGCGATCTTCTTCGTGAAGGCCTTCGGCTTCGGCGCCTTCGCCGGCGTGCTGACGCTGGTGATCGCCTCCACCGGGTTCGTGGGCAAGCTCCTCGCCGAGGAGATCGAGGCCATCGACCCGGGCCAGGTGGAGGCCATGCGCGCCACCGGCGCGGGGCCGCTCGGGGTGCTGCTCTTCGGTGTCGCCCCGCAGGTGATGCCGCGCTACATCGGTCTCGTGATCTACCGGCTCGACATCAACCTGCGCGAATCCACGATCCTCGGCATCGTCGGTGCCGGCGGCATCGGCGCGGTGCTCTACAACTCCTTCGCCCGCTACGAGTACGACTTCTCGCTCGCCATCCTGCTCGCGATCATCGCGGTGGTGCTGGTGGCGGAGTGGTTCAGCGGGTTCGTACGGGCGCGCACCAAATGAGCACGATGATCCGGGAAGGCGCCGCCCCCATGCCGCGCCCATGGCACCGCTACAGCCCCCGGGAACGCCTGGCGCGCTTCGCCGCGTGGCTCGTGGCCGTCGCCGTCATCGCCTGGTCGGCGACCACGCTGGATATCTACTGGCCGTTCGTGCTGGACGCCCCGGAGCAGGTCGCGGACCTCGCCGGGCGCATGGTGCCGCCGGACTGGCCGTTCTTTCTCCAGATCATCGACCCGATGGTCGAGACCCTCAACATCGCCACCCTGGGGACGATCCTCGGTGCGGTGCTGTCGGTGCCCGTGGCGTTGATGGCCGCGCAGAACACCACCCCGAATCAGACGACGCTGTGGCTGGCGCGGGTGATCGTGGTGGGCTCGCGTTCGGTGAACGAGCTGGTCTGGGCGCTGATCTTCGCGGTGGTTTTCGGGCCCGGCGCCACCGCCGGCATGGTGGCCATCGGCGTGTCCTCCGTGGGCTTCATCAGCAAGCTCATCGCCGAGGGCATCGAGGAGATCGACGACGGCCAGGTGGACGCCATCAACGCCACCGGCGCGGGTCGCGGCCAGGTGCTGATCTACGGCGTGCTGCCCCAGGTCATGCCCACCATCATCGGGGTGCTGACCTTCCGCTGGGACATCAACATCCGCCAGTCGTCGATCATCGGCCTGGTGGGCGCCGGCGGCATCGGCATCACGCTCAGCAACCAGATGGACAGCTTCGCCTGGGACAACGTCAGCGTGATCCTCATCGCCATCTTCGCCGTGGTGATGGCGAGCGAGTGGGTGTCCGCCGCGCTGCGCCGGCGGGTGACGTAGTGACCCGGCCCGTGAGAGGGCGTGCGCCGTGCAGCTGTTTCACGCTTGTGTCGTTCGGTGCCGTTATCACCGGCGGCCGGGGCGGGTGACTGGCCCCGGCCGCCATGTACAGCCTCCATCGTGTTTGGCGCGGGTGTTCGCCGAACGACGAAGGCGGGCCCCGTTCCATCCACCTGATGCGCGATCCTGCAGGCCTAAGCGGTGTGGCGGGGGGTTCCCGCCTGTAGTGGCCGGGAAGGGGCGGGGACAGGTGCAGGGATAGAGAACGCAGGTATCAGTTTGCCCGCCACGGGCTTTGAAACTATGATAAAAAGCGAATCCGTTATTCGCTATACAAGGCAGGGAGGCAAGCATCATGGCAGCGGAAGGCACGGCGCGCCCCGGTGGTGACGGGTTCGCTGATCTGGACGCTACTGCGCAGGCGCGGCTGGTCCACGGCGGTGACGTCTCCCCGCTCGAACTGGTGGATGCGGCCATAGGCCGTATCGAGCGGCTCGATCCGCTGATCAACGCCGTCGCCGCCGCCGATTTCGAGCGGGCCCGGGACCAGGCGGGGCGTGTGGACACATCCGGCCCGTTCGCGGGCGTGCCGACGCTGGTGAAGGACCTGCTTGCCTATCCGCATCTGCCGCTCGGGATGGGGGCGCGGCTGTTCGAGGGGCAGGTTGCGCCGGCGGGGTCGGCGTACACGCAGGCACTGGATGCGAGCGGGCTGATCGTGCTCGGGAAATCCACCACGTCCGAGTTCGGGCTGCTGGGGACGACCGAAACACTCGCGTGCGGCGTGACCCGCAATCCCTGGGACCTCGAGCGCTCGCCGGGTGGGTCGTCCGGCGGTGCGGTGGCCGCCGTCGCCTCCGGGATGGTCCCCGTCGCCCACGCCTCCGACGGGGGCGGCTCGATTCGAGGGCCCGCGTCGTTCTGCGGCCTGTTCGGGTTCAAGCCCGGCCGGGGGCGGCACCGGTCCACGGGGCAGCCCGGGGGCTCGCCCTTCACGGCGATGATCAGTGAGCACTGCGTCTCCCGCAGCGTGCGGGACAGCGCCACCTGGCTGGCCGCTACCGAGCGGAACGATCCTGCCGCCCCGTTCGCTCCCGTCGGCCGGGTGACGGAACCGTCGCGCCGGCGGCTGCGTATCGGCCTGTATCAGCGCACCGCTTTCGGCGAACTGCCCGACCCGGAGGTGGCAGGGGCGCTGGCCGAAACGGGCCGGCTGTGCGAATCCCTGGGGCATGAGGTAGTGGTGACGCCGGGGCCACAGTACGACGCCCGGGCGGCCAGCGATGCGTTCTTCACGTTCGCCGCATTGACGATCGGTGCGGCCTGCGAGCAGATACGCGCGGCCATGGGTCCGGCGTTCGACGAGGAGCGGCTGGAACCGTACACGCGCGAGCTCATCCGGTACGCGGGCCGTCTCCCGGAGGCGGCGGGGACGGACGCGGCGGCTGCACTCGAGGCCGCCGCGGGCGCGGCCGATCGCTGTATGGCCGGATTCGACGTGCTCCTCTCGCCCACGGTGGCCTTCCCGGCGTTTCCGCTCGGGCGTCACGGCGGTGCGGAGCCTTTCCAGCAGGCTGCCGCTTTTACCGAGGCGCTGGCCGGCTACACGGCGATCGCCTCCATTGCCGGTTGGCCCGCCATGTCGGTGCCGCTACACGTCTCGCCCCGGGGCCTGCCGGTCGGTGCCCATTTTGCCGCGCCGCAGGGTGAGGAGGCGCGCCTCCTGGGCCTGGCGCTGGAGCTGGAACAGGCAGCACCCTGGGAAGACCGACTGCCGGTGGATATGAGCGCGGGCCAATGTCTCAGCAGCTGAAGCCCGCCGTGAGGGCCCGCATCCTCGCCGCCGCGGCCGATGCCTTTGCGCAGCGCGGTTACGCCGCCGCGCGGCTCGCCGACATCGCCGGGGAGGCCGGCGTGTCCACGGGCAACCTCTACCGCTACTATCCGAACAAGGAGGCGCTGTTTGCGGCGGTGGTCCCGCGTTCCGTCGCTGCGCGGTTTCTCCGCCTGATGCGGGCACGCGTCCGCGAGCTCGCGACGCGCAGCGACTGGCGTGCCGCCACGGCCGCCGGCTCGTCGAAGGCGGACGCCCTGCTGGATTTCTGGATCCGCCAACGCCTTCCGGTGGTTATCCTTCTGACCGGCGCCCAGGGCTCGCCGCTCGCCCACGTGCGCGCGCTGGTGGTCTCGGAGCTTGCGCGGCTCTCGGACGAATACGCGGTGACGCGGCTCGGGGATAATGCCGGCGAACGGGTGCCGCGCGTGGTCCTGGTACAGCTATTCTCCGGCACGGTGGACATGATCGCGGCGATCCTGCGAGAGCACGCCGACGACGCTACGATCCGGGCCGCCTTCCAGGCCTTCTGGCGCTATCAGCTCGCCGGCCTGGACGCCCTGCTCAGGGACGGTTAGAACGGTGGCACTACGTGATTTCACCGGACTCGGGCCGGGCGCATCAGGGAGGAACGTCTGAATGTTACGGACACTGCTGGCCCGCGATGTCTACGTGCAGGTCTACCCGAACCGCTTCGTGCTCAAGCGCCTCGAGGCCGGCGCCCGGCCGGTGACGCTCGAGGCCGACGAGCCGTTTACCACGGAGCGCCTGCTGGTCGGGCAGTTTTCCATTGCCGAGCGCCTGCTCAGACAGGGGCTGAAGGCGGTCTTTCCCGCGCGCTGGTTGTCGCCCGGCCCGGTCGTGGTGGTCCATCCCATGGAGAAAGTGGAAGGCGGCCTGTCGGAGGTGGAAGACCGGCTGTTCCGGGAGCTGGCGGCCGGGGCTGGGGCGCGCAGGGTGGTCGTCTGGACCGGGCACGAGCTCTCGGAGGCCGAGGCGAAGGCGCGGGCCGCCGACGCGTAGTCGCCCGCCTGGCGCGGTGTTTCGCGTCCCGGGGCGGGGCATGCGCCCCAAGCCCCGTTCCGGCGCCGTGCTCACCGGCGCGTGATCCCGGACTTCGCCGCGACCATGTCCCCGAGCACCCGGACCGTTCTGACGTCCTCCGGCGGTTCCAGGCCCGCCGCGAGGCGGGCGATCTCCAGGTTGAGGTAGCCGATCTCCGTTTCCCGGTTCGCGCGGATGTCCTGCAGCGTGGAGATGAGCTGGCCGTCGGAGCCCTGGCTGATGCGCATCAGCTGCGCCATCAGCTCGTGCTGCTCGAAGGGGATGCCGAGCCGTGCGGCGACGGCGCGGGATTCCGCCACCACCGTCTCCGCGATCCGCGCCGCCTGTTCGTCCCGGTGGAAGATGCCGTTGTCCACGTCCAGCAGCGGGCAGATGGAGTTGAAGGCCGCGTTGATGATGGCCTTCTTCCACGCCTCGCGCTGGATCGCGTCCGTGGCGCGAAAGCGGAAACGGGGCGTGGACAGCGCCTGGACGATGGCGGCCGTCTCCGCTGCGTTCCCGCCGGCCCTGCCCACGGGCGACTCGGCGACCTCGCGGAACCGGTAGGTGTGCTCACCGAGGGTCTGGCCGGTGGCGTAGAGGACGCAGCGGTACACGGTGGTGAAGCCTGCATCGGTAAACGGACGTTCCACGCCGAGGCCGTTCTGCATCACGACCAGCGGCATGTCGCCGAAGCGTTGCCACAGCTCCTGCGCGACGGCCCCGTTCGCCGTGGCCTTGATCGCGACGGCGAGGATGCCCGGCTCGGGGTCCCGTATGGCGGACAGGGGGATGGCGCGGACCCGGGCCTCGATCGGCCCGCCGTCCTCCGGCTCGACCGTGACGGCGATGTCGTCCTCCGGCCGGTCGCGGGCGCTCGTGCGCACGGCGAGGGCGGGGCGGCCCTGCGCGGACAGCAAGGCCGCCAGCGGCATGCCGATCGCGCCGGCGCCGACGACGTAGACGGGGGTGGTGGCGTCCATCGATGTGCTCCCTGTTGGCGGTGTGCCGCGACGGCCGATGAACCCGCCTGACCTGGCGGCAGGCCGTGGTGTCGGACGATGACTGGGCGGAGCGGCCCCGCTATGGCGCCGCGTTAACCGCCTGTCGGGGCGTGTGCCCGGCCTTGCCCTCGATGAGCCGGCGCCAGCGGCCGGGGCTGATGCCGTAGGCCTCGGAGAACTGGCGTGTCATATGGCTCTGGTCGGCGAAGCCCGCCTCGATCGCGGCGTCCGATAGGGCGGCGCCGGAGCGCAGGCGCTGTTTCACGCGCTCGAGGCGGCGCATGGTGAGATACCGGTACGGGCTGGTGCCGAACAGCGTGCGGAAGTCACGGGACAGCCGCCAGCGGTCCCGCCCGCTGGCGGCCTCGAGCTCGGCGAGGGTGACGGCCCGCCCTTGCGCGGCGTCCAGGAACTCCCGCGCGCGCTGGGCGGCGGGGTAGTCGAAGCCGTGCCGGTCCGGTCGCTGGCCGGCGTGCGCGCTCAGCGCCATGGCGAGGTCGAAGAGGCCGTCGTCCTCCTCGAAGTCCTCCGGCGGATTGTCGACGTGGCGCAGCAGCCGGGCGACGCAGGCGCCGAGCCGGCGGTCCCGGGTGATGCCGCCGGGGATGTAGGGCAGGGCGCGGCCGCCGAGCATGTCCTGAATGATGGCCGGCGGGATGTAGATCATCCGGTAGCGGAAGCCGCCCTCACTGCCCGCGTGGCCGTCGTGCAGCTCGTCCGGGTGGAGCACGATGGTCCGCCCGGGCACGCTGTGGCGGTGCTCGCCGCGGTAGTGGAAGCTCTGCACGCCGGACAGGGTCATGCCGATGGCGTAGGTGTCGTGGCGGTGCGGCTCGTAGGCATGGCCGCCGAAATAGGCCTCCAGCCGCTCGATGCGGGCATTCTGCGAGTGGACGAACCAGTCGCGGTCGCTGGTGCTTTGCGTCATGACGGGCCCCCGGGGGTGGCCACGAAGAAGTCGTATATGATCGAGCATGCCACCACCACCAGCATGAGCGCCATTGCCCGGTTGAAACGGCGGAAGTAACGCTCAGCCCGGATCCGCCGGCCGGCCAGCGCGCCGAGGAGGGCATAGCTCGCCGGCGCACCGACGGCGCCGAGGGAAATCAGCCCGGCGGAGAGCGTGACGTCGATGCCGGTGATCTGCGCGGCGGGGAACATCAGCGTCGTCACCGGCAGGATCACCACGAACCCCTTCGGGTTCAGGATCTGCAGGAAGTAGCCCTCCCGGAACCGCAGCCGCGAGCGCGGGTCCCGCCCGGGCTGCTCGACGGACACCTCCGCGACGAACAGCCGGTATGCCAGATACAGGATGTAGCCGCTGCCCACCGCGGCGAGGTAGGGCAGCACCGCCTGGCGCACCAGCGCCTCGCCGGCGTAGCCCAGCACCAGGAACGCGCTGAACATGCCGGCGCCGACCCCGACGCAGTAGCCCGCCAGGGTCCAGCCGTTGCCTCGCAGCCCGCCGTTCAGGGCGAGGATGTTCACCGGCCCGGGCGAGTACATGACGCAGAAGGCGTACAGCGCGATCTCCACCGTTCCACTCCGCAGCATTCGATCGGATACCGCCCGATAGTGCGCGCACGCGGCGCGGCGGTATTGAACGATCTTGCAGGGGCCGTGGGTTCGTCGCGTCGCTCCTGGCGTCGGTGTGTCGCGCCGTGCCGAGGGGGTATAGAGTGCCTGTTGTCGATGGGCTGCTGGCCCCGCGGCGCGTGAATACGACGCTCCGCGCCTGCCGGCGGGAATGCGATAACAGCCGACGCCCGGTGAGGCGATTCGTGGCGCGGGCCCCACCGGGATGCAGGGGCCGGCGATTACCGGGTCAGGTGGGTGAGGAATGATGCTGCGACGTTTTCAACAGGTCGATGTCTTCGGTGCCCGGCCGTTTGCCGGTAACCCGCTCGCGGTCGTGCTGGATGCGGAGGGCCTCTCCACCGGGGAGATGCAGGACTTCACGCGCTGGATGAATCTCTCCGAGACGGCGTTCATCCTGCCGCCGACGACGGACGAGGCGGACTACCGCGTCCGCATCTTCACGCTCTCCCACGAGCTCCCCTTCGCCGGGCACCCGACGCTGGGCAGCTGCCACGCGTGGCTGGCGGCCGGCGGCGAGCCGCGGGACCCCGGCCGGATCGTCCAGGAGTGCGGCGCCGGCCTCGTGCCGATCCGCCGGGAGGCGGGCCGGCTGGCGTTCGCGGCACCGCCGCTGGTGCGCTCGGGGCCGGTCGACGAGGCGCGGGTCGCCGCGTTCGCCGGCGTGCTCGGGATCGGTCGCGAGGAGATCGTCGATGTCCGGTGGGTGGACAACGGGCCCGGCTGGGTCGGGATCCTGCTCGCCGATGCGGACGCCGTCCTGGCCGTTGAGCCGGATTTCGGACGCTACTCCGGCGAGGACGAGCTCGATATCGGCCTCGTGGGCCTGTACCCCGAGGGCTCGGAGTGCGCCGTCGAGGTGCGTGCGCTCTTCAACGACGCCCACGGCGCGATGATCGAGGACCCGGTGACCGGCAGCCTCAACGCCTCCCTCGCCCAGTGGCTGCTCGGCGCCGGCCGCCTGGGCGCACCCTACGTTGCGAGCCAGGGCACGCGGCTCGGCCGCAGCGGCCGGGTATTCATCGATCGGGGTGCCGGGGACACGGTCTGGGTAGGCGGTGCCACCGCCACCTGCATCAGCGGGACGGTCGAGCTGTAGCGGCCGGCGAGACCCGGGAGGGCGATACGGGTAGACTGCGCAAACCGGGGCGGCCCCGTCCCGGTGACGGGATGTTCCCATCATCGTTCCGGCGGCGTGCGGCCGTTGGACAAACCAGCGACACAGGCAGGGAGGCGGAATGCTGGACCGACTGTTCATGAAGTATCTGAGCCGAACGGGGGTGTGGTGCTACTGGGTGGGGCAGATCGCCCTCGATATCATCCTCCTCGGCTACCTGTTCGGGATCGCCGGGTACTCGTTCGACGACGAGAGTGTCCGGACGACGCTGATCGTCGGCGTGCTTGGTGTGGCGGTCGTTTGGGGCGGAGTCTGCCTGGTGTTCTGGCGCAGGCAGGACGAGCCAGAAAGGGAAACGGCGTCCACCGGGGATAGCTGATGCACCGCCCGGTGTAGCGAGCCGGGCGGGACGGTCATGCAGGG
This sequence comes from Arhodomonas sp. KWT, assembly GCF_010993615.1. Lineage (NCBI taxonomy): Bacteria > Pseudomonadati > Pseudomonadota > Gammaproteobacteria > Chromatiales > Ectothiorhodospiraceae > Arhodomonas > Arhodomonas sp. KWT. Next base: position 36,870 of record NZ_WNXE01000011.1, read on the forward strand.
GGCCGTGCCCTGAAGCGGCCCGCCTGCCTGGAGCGGCGCCGTCGGCGTGTGAGACACCGCCAGGTGTCCCCCGCGCCCGGTGCCGTTCCGAGTCGTGCGGTGAGTGCCGGGTGGGTCCCTGCCATGGCACATTCGTACCAGTGACATACACTTGAGTGACCCGCCGGGCGGGCCGGTTTCCCGCCCACCATGCTGCATGCGCACACAGCCCGGCGGACTCTCGGGCAAATATCCGGATGGACTGGCCATGTCGTGCCGGTGTTTTCTCCGTAGCCTGATTCCCAGGCCAACCGTTGGTTGTGCCTCTCCTCTTTAATCTGGTCGCTTCACGAAACCCATTTGGAGCGAGTGCGCGGGGCGCCGGGCGCAGGCCACCGGCTTACTGCCCGCCCCCCGCGCCGGCCTTTTTCGCCGCGGGTCTTGCAAGGCAGGTCTCGGGCGGCTCCGCCTGTGACCTTGCCCGCACCTGGCGATGACCGGCCTGGATAGGGTCGCGATCATCCACTTCCTCGCCGTGCAACCGTTTCCGCGTCAAGATGGTGACTAAGGCGTTCGGTAGCGGTGTGACGCAGAACGAGGGATTCCTGGCAGCGCACCCGCCGATACCGGGGCCCGCCTACGTGCGCTAGCTTCAGCGTAGTGCACGTTCGATTCTTGGAGGAGAGCGGGTATGGGAGAGGTAACCCGGCGTAATGGCGGCCAGGTCCTGGTGGATGCCCTGCGCATCCACGGCACGGACACGGTGTTCTGCGTGCCCGGCGAGAGCTTTCTGCCCGTGCTGGACGCCCTGCACGGGGTGCGGGACGAGGTCCGCCTGGTCGTCTGCCGCCAGGAGGGCGGTGCCGCGCACATGGCCGAGGCCTACGGCAAGCTCACCGGGCGGCCCGGCATCTGCTTCGCGACCCGCGGCCCGGGCGCGTCCAACGCCAGTATCGGGGTCCACACCGCGGCCCAGGACTCCACGCCGATGGTGCTGTTCATCGGCCAGGTGGGCACGGAGGCGCTGGAGCGCGAGGCCTGGCAGGAGGTCGACTTCCGGCGGATGTTCGGCGGCATGGCCAAGTGGGCCACGCAGATCGAGCGTGCCGACCGGGTCCCCGAGGTCGTGGCGCGGGCGTTCCAGACCGCGGTCTCGGGGCGGCCGGGCCCGGTGGTGGTGGCGCTGCCGGAGGACGTCCTGTTCGACGAGGTCGAGGTTGCGGACACCCGCCGCTACTCGCCGGTGCAGGCCCATCCCGGCACGGCGGACCTGGATCGGCTGCGCGCGCTGCTCGCCGACGCGGAGCGGCCCTTCGTGCTCCTGGGCGGCGGGGGCTGGGACGCCGGGGCCTGCGAGCGTATCCGCGCCTTCATCGAGGCGGCGGACCTGCCGGTGGGCTGCACCTTCCGGCGCCAGGACCTGCTCGACAATCACCACCCCAACTACGTCGGCGACATCGGCCTCGGGATCAACCCGGACCTGGCGCACCGGATCCGCGAGGCGGACCTGGTCCTGGCCATCGGTCCGCGCCTGGGCGAGACCACGACCAGCGGCTACACCCTGATCGAGTCGCCGACCCCGCGGCAGACGCTGGTGCACGTCCACGCCGACCCGGAGGAGCTGGGGCGTGTCTACCAGGCGGAGCTGATGATCAACGCCGGCATGCGGGAGTTCGCCGAGGTGGCGGAGCGGGCCGTGCCGCCGGGCGCCGGCGGGCGCTGGGCGGCGTGGACCGAGGCCGCGCGCGAGGACTACCGCCGGGAGATCCGCCACGCGGCCATGCCCGGTCCGCTGGACCTCGGCGAGGTCATGGCGCACCTGCGCGAGACCCTGCCCCGGGACACCATCGTCACCAACGGTGCCGGCAACTACACGCTCTGGGTGCACCGCTTCTACCGCTACGGCGGCTTCCGCACCCAGCTCGCGCCCACCAGCGGGGCGATGGGCTACGGCGTGCCCGCCGCGCTGGCGGCGAAGCTCGTCCACCCCGAGCGCGAGGCCGTGTGCTTCGCCGGTGACGGCTGCTTCCTGATGAACGGTCAGGAGCTGGCCACCGCCGTGCAGTACGGCCTGGACGTGCTGTTCATCGTCATCAACAACGGCATGTACGGCAGCATCCGCATGCACCAGGAGAAGCGATACCCCGGCCACGTGCACGGCACCGCCCTGGCGAATCCGGACTTCGTCGCCCTGGCCAACGCCTACGGTGTCCATGCCGAGGCGGTGGCGCAGACCGACGCGTTCGCCGCGGCGCTCGAACGGGCGCGTGCCGTCGAGGGGCCGGCCCTGCTGGAGCTGCGCATCGACGCCGAGGCCATCACCCCGCGCACCACCCTGAGCGCGCTCCGCGACCGTGCCATGGCGTCCCGGAGCGGTGGGGCATGAGCGGCACGGCCACCGGGCACGATGCCGGCGCCCCGGGCGTCGAGTCGAACTGCGAGGAGGTACTACCCGAGGGCAGACGCGCTGCGGCCGGCCCGGGCTCAATGTCGGCAACAGCGTAACACCCGCCCCCGTTCCGGGCCTGTCTCCCGCCGGTCTCCCGAACACCGTATGATGCGGAAAAACCGCAGCCCCCGGAGCGGCGAACCGCCGAGAGGGCATGTACGGTTATCTCGAAACGGTGGCCACGGCGCCGTCACGTGTGAACAGGGAAGGTGGGTATGGGGTTCGTTGTGGTGCTCTCGGTGGTGATGTCCATCGGCAATATGGTGCCGGCTTACCTGTACAGCCCGGAGACCGCGGTGCCGCCGGTCCCGGATCGGGGCCGGGAGGAGCGGCCGGTCCGGGAGGAGCGCGAACCCTGCGGTTTCGAGGGGTTGCGTCTGCCCGGCGATGTGGCCGTCTACGCCGCCGGCGGCTACGCCGGCCGGGACGCCGGCTTCCAGATCGACCAGAGCGGGCATGAGGCCACGCGGTTCGACGTGACCGTCAACAGCCGTACCCGGCCGGTGGTGCTGATGCTCGGTGCCTACGAGCCGACGATCTGGAATCTGGAATGGACCGAGGGCACGCGGATCCTGGCGGTCTTCGCCTCCGGTTACCACAGGCAGGTGGTCGCGGGCCTCGGCGACGAGGTTCCCCTGCTTGTCAGCACGCACGGGAACCGCGGCCGTTGCGGCTATTTTTACGTCCGCGACGCGGGCAATCCGGAGCTGAACCCGATGGCCCGGACCCTGTTCGACAGGCCGGTGGCGCTGGTGTACCCGGGTGACAGCGCCGGGCGGATCGTGGTCGGGGAGACGGTCTCCCCCGGGCAGCGGTTGATCACCTCGCCCCGGACGACGCCGGAATCGTTCAGGGATCCGGACGCGCCGCTGGCCGGGGAGGCCGGACTCGAGGCCGCGGTGTCCCGGGGGGTTATCCGTCCTGCCACGGATGCCGATGCCGCGCGGTGGGTGGCGGCCGTGGCCGCGAACTCGCCGGAGCGCGATGTCCCGCCCGTGGCGGGGAAGGGCGTGCCGCGGCCGCCCCGTCCCCGGCTGCACAATGCCTACGTCGTCATGAAGGATTTCACCTATCCTTCGGGCCTGTACGGGGCCAACGCGGCGACGTTCTTCATCGAGCGTGGCGTGCCGGAGCCCGCGGGCGACCCGGGCCACTCGGCCGTCTACGACTTCAACACGCTCGACTGTCACGGCGCGTTGTGCCGATAGTCACGCGCATGCAGCAGGGGCCGGCGGATGATCGGTATACGCGCTGCGACGATGGACGACGCTGACGCCGTTACCGCCTGCGTCCATGCCGCCTATCGACACTATGTGCCGCGGCTTGGGTGCCGGCCCGGTCCCATGGATGACGGCTACCGCGCGGCGATTGCCGCGCACGATGTGTTCGTCGCCGTGGCGGACGACGTGGTCGCCGGGGTGCTGGTGCTCGTCGCCGAGCCTCACGCCTGCCTTCTGGACAATGTCGCGGTCGATCCGGGTATGCAGGGCCGTGGCATAGGCCGCCGGCTGCTCGCCTGGGCGGAACAGTGGGCCCGTGAGCGCGGGTACGCCGCCATCCGGCTCTACACCCACGAGCGCATGACGGAGAATCAGGCCCTTTACGCCCGCCTTGGCTACGCGACGTATCGGCATCGGACGGAGAACGGGCTGGCCCGCGTGTACATGTGCAAGCGCCTGGATTCCTCCGGGCCCTGATCCCCACACCGCCGGAATCCCCGAGCCGGTCAGGGCTGGTCGTATGACACGGCCACGCCTGCCCGGGCGAATCCCGGAAATGTCTCATCCCACCGCCCGTCGGTTCCTGGTCCGGGGGGCCGCCGGCCCGTCGACGGTTATCCCCGGTATCGGCACGAGGTATCAGACATGCTTTGCATAAATGTCAGACATGATCTACGTTAGGTCAGATCAACGGAGGAGAGCGCGATGACCCCGAAGGGCCGGAACACGGGTCGGGATCTGGGCAGACAGCTTGCGGAGTCGCTGGCGGCGGACCTGTTCGCCGGGCGTTACCGTCCGGGTGATTTTCTGCCCAAGGAAACCGAGCTCTGCGAGCTGTTCGACATGAGCCGGGCGTCGGTACGCAGCGGCCTGCAGCTGCTGCAGTCGCTCGGGATCATTGCCCGTACCGCCGGTCAGGGGACGCGGGTGGAGGAGTTCCGCGACTGGAACATCCTCGATCCGGTGGTCATGGGCTGGATGGCCGAGCACGCCGTCCCCAACCCGGAGTTCCTGCGCGAGATCTACGAGTTCCGTCACGCGGTCGAGCCGTTCGTTGCCATGACGGCGGCATCCAGGGCCACGGCCCGGGACCTGGTGGCCATGGAGGAGGCCTTCGCCGGCATGGAGGCGGCGGTCGAGTCCGGTGGGCTGCAGCACGACGGCGAGGCGTTCAGTGATAACGACATCGCCTTTCACGCCGCGATCTACCGGGCCACGCACAACCTGGTGTGGTCCCAGCTCGCCACCATCCTGAGACCGTCCATCCTGCTCGTCATCCGCAAGAGCAACGACACCGCCGACGAGCTCCGCGACAGCCTCAACCGCCACCGCCATCTCATGGAGTGCATCCGCCTGCGCCAGCCCGAGGCCGCCCGGGAGGCCGCACAGCACGTGCTGCACCGGACCGGACAGGACCTCGGTGTCGACGGGGTGGAGGCGGCGGCGCAAGACCCGTCCGCCGCCGGCCGTGGGGCCGGCTGAGTTCCGATGCCGCCCGTTCGGGCGCGATATCACTGCCGCCCAGGCGGCAGATAAGAGAGCCAATGTGAGGAGGAGACAATGACTATGCCCAATATCACCAGGCGGATCGCCGCGGCCGCGGTGACCCTCGGCCTCGCGTTCGCCACGCAGGCCGCGCTGGCCGCCAAGTACGAATGGACCTTCCAGACCTCCGAGACCGCCGGAGAGCCCCAGTTCGAGATCAAGAAGGCGTGGGCGGAGAAGGTCGAGACCATGTCCCAGGGGCGGATCGAGATCGAGATCCTGCCCACCGGTGCCGTGGTGCCCTCCGACCAGACGCTGGACGCCGTGTCCACCGGCATCCTGCAGGGCCACCTGACCGACCCCAGCTACTTCACGGGCCTCAACCCCGCCTTCGGCATGATCGGCAATCTGGTCGGTGCCTGGAGCGATCCCATGGACTTCCTGGAGTACATGAAGGAGGGCGGCGGCGAGGAGATCTACAACAAGCTGGTCGAGCCCTACGGCGTGCACCTGATCGGCGCCGGGGTGACGGGCCTGGAGTCCCTGCCCTCCAAGCGCCCGATCCGCAAGGTCTCCGATCTGGAGGGCCTGAAGATCCGCGCCCCCCAGGGCATGGTGTACAACGTCTTCGAGCGTGCCGGCGCCACGCCGGTGAACCTGCCCGGCTCGGAGGTCTACACCTCGCTGCAGAAGGGCGTGATCGACGCTGCCGACTACACGGTGTTCGCCACCAACCAGTCCCAGGGGCTGCACGAGTTCGCGCCTTACCCGAACTATCCCGGCTTCCATTCGCTGCCGATGGTGGCGGTGTCCATCAACAAGGAGATCTGGGACGGCCTGCCCGACGATCTGCAGACGATCCTCAAGACCTCCGTCGACGCGATGGCCTACGAGATGGCGTTCAAGCTCAAGGAGCGTGACCTCGAGGCGGTGAAGAAGGCGCGCAACGACCCGGACGTGCACGTCATCGACATGTCCGACGAGGAGCGTGCCAAGTTCCGCCAGATCGCGCAGAAGGAGTGGAAGGTCTGGGCGAAGAAGAACGAGCTGTGCCAGCAGGTCTACGACACCGCGGTCGCCTTCCTCAAGGACCGTCACCTGATGTGAATCCGTGGACACGGCGGGGGGCCGGCCGGCACCCCGCCGTGACGTCTTTTGCGGCCCGGGCGGCCGCGGAGGAGAGCCTTCCATGACAGTGGAATCCGAGGACACCGGGGAAGACCCCCGGGGGTCGTTCGACGACGCCGTCGGCGCACGCACGCGGCTGGACCGGTTCATCAACCGGGGCGCGAAGGGGGTCGCCTGGCTCGTCTTCGCCGCCATGGCCATCAGCGTCTACGAAGTGTTCATGCGCTACGTGCTGCATTCCCCGACGTCCTGGGTGCACGAGACGACGGTGTTCCTGGTGGCCATCACGTTCGCCCTCGGCGGGCCGGTGGCCCTGGCCCGGGACCGCCACATCCGGGTGCGGCTGCTCTACGACGCGGCGGGACCGCGGCTGCGCTACGTCCTCGACGTGTTCAACGACGCGGTCACGCTGCTGTTCTGCCTGGCCATGACCTACGCCGCCTACGTGATGTTCTGGCGTGCCAGTCACGGCCCGACGGGCGAGTGGCACCTGGAGCGTTCGGGCACGAGCTGGAACCCGCCGTTCCCCGCCCTGACCAAGGGCATCATCATGGTGGCGGTGGGCATCATGTGCCTGCAGGCCGTGCTCCACCTCGTCCAGTCGCTGCGCGGGCAGCGCAGCGACGGGCAGCCGGCGGAGGGGCACTGACATGGATATCGCCACGGGAACCTACCTGCTGGTCGCGGCGATCTTCGCGCTGCTGATTACCGGCCTGCCCCTTGCCTTCATCACCGGGCTCGTCGCCCTGATCTTCACCCTGGGCTGGTTCGGGCCCGACGCGCTGCCGCTGGTCACGGCGCGGGTGTACGGCTTCATCACCGAGTATTCGCTGGTGGCCGTGCCCATGTTCGTGTTCATGGCCTCGCTGCTGGATAGATCCGGCATCGCCGAGGACCTGTTCAACTCCATGCGGGTGTTCGCCGGGCGGCTGCGTGGCGGCGTGGCGGTGCAGACCATCATCGTCGCGTTCTTCCTCGCGGCGATGTCCGGCATCATCGGCGGCGAGATCGTGCTGCTCGGTATCCTGGCGCTGCCGCAGATGCTGCGCCTCGGCTATGACCGGCGGATCTCCATCGGGGTGGTCTGCGCCGGCGGCTCGCTGGGGACCATGATGCCGCCGTCCATCGTGCTCATCATCTACGGGCTGATGGCCAGCGTATCCATCGCGGACCTCTTCGTCGCCGCGATCACGCCGGCGGCGATCCTCATGATCTCCTACATCGCCTACGTGCTGATCCGCTGCTCGCTCAACCGGGACATGGCGCCGGACCCGGGCGTGCCGGACACGGAGGAGCCGCTGAGCAAAGGGCAGGCCCTGCGCGGCATCCTCTCGCCGGTGGCGATCGCCTTCATGGTGCTGGGCACGATCTACACCGGCATCGCCTCGGTGACCGAGGCCTCCGCCATGGGCGTGTTCGCCGTGCTGGTGACCATCGCGCTGCGCGGCGAGATCAGGTTCCGCCTGCTCCAGGTCAGCCTGATCCAGACCATCAACACCTGCGGGATGATCGTGTGGATCGGCCTGGGGGCGGCAACGCTGGTGGGCGTGTACAACCTCATGGGCGGCGACCGCTTCGTGCACGCCGCGATCATGGGCCTGGACGCCGAACCCATCGTGATCATCCTCGTGATGATGGCCATCCTCGCCGTGCTCGGCCTGTTCATGGACTGGATCGGTATCGCCATGCTCACGCTGCCGATCTTCGTGCCCATCGTGGAGGCCCTCGATTACAGCCCGATCTGGTTCGGTGTGCTGTTCGCCATCAACATGCAGGTCTCCTTCCTGAGCCCGCCGTTCGGGCCCGCGGCGTTCTATCTCAAGGGGGTGGCGCCGCCGGAGATCAGCCTCAAGGACATCTTCGTCTCCCTGGTGCCCTTTATCGGCATACAGATCCTGGTACTGGCGCTGATGCTGATCTCGCCGGAGCTGTCGATGTGGATGCTGCGGTAGGGCAGCCGGTCGAGGGGGCCGGCGGGACGAGACAGGACGGAAAAGGTGGAACGGGGAATCGTGGAAAATCGTGGAACGGCGACGGTCGCCGTCGTTTTCGGGGTATCGGGCTGTGGCAAGACGGAGATCGGTCAGCGCGTGGCGAGGGCGTGTGGCTGGACGTTCATCGATGCGGACGACCTGCACACACCGGAGAACATCCGCAAGATGCAGGCGGGGGAGCCGCTGTGCGACAGCGATCGCTGGCCGTGGCTGGCGATCCTGCGGGAGCGCATCGAGGCCGAGCTCGCCGCCGGCCGCTCCGCCGTTCTCGCCTGTTCGGCACTGAAACAGATCTATCGTGACCGCCTGACCGTGGACCCGAAGCGCGTCCGCTTTTTCTACCTCAAGACCCCGTCCGCCGTGCTGGAGCGGCGGCTGCAGGGCCGCCGCGGGCATTTCTTCGATCCCGGACTGCTCTACAGCCAGCTACAGACGCTGGAGGAGCCGGCAGCGAGCGCGATCGTCATCGACGCCTCCGTCGACCGGGAGGCGGTCACGGCCGCCATCCGGGCCAGGCTGACGGAAGCGGGATAGGCCCGGCGGCGGCGCGCACTGCTGCCGGAGGCGGGGCCACGCTGCCGCATATCCTCTCCGTCAGCCGACCTGGCGGCCGTTGCGGCACAGAGCGGACGAGGCCCGGCAATCGTCGTCCAGTTTTCCCTCCCGGTAATCCGGGTCGGTCACGACTGCCGGGTAACCGGGCTGGCATTTCCCCTGTCCGGACTATTGCGGATTGCGCTGCGGTGGGACAGGATCGATCCAAAGGACTGACGTGACGTCGTATCCGGCCGTTACGCCTGGAACAGGATCGAGAAAGGAGATCTCGACCGTGATACCCCGCTCCCGGCATTCAACCCCGACGCCCAGAGGATTCCACCCGGCATATTGGCCGTACGGTGCGCTGATATATCGCACTCCGAGCCCGTGTGAACGTCAGCGCGCTCTGGCGCGGGCACGATCATTGTGACGACGTTCGCCCGCTAAGCGGACAGGTGTCCCATGCGTGCCCGTATTGCTTTCGTGCTGGCGGTCATGGCGTCGCTGGCTTTCGTGTTCAGCCTGTTTTCCCTGCTCGGGTGGGCCGTTCTCGCGTACAGCATAGCGTCCGGCAATACGTTTGCCGCCTTCAGCGCGAAATATGCGCCTCACCTGCTGGAAGAGATCTCCCGATTCGAGTTGAACCTGATCGCGGTGCGGGAGTATGTCATCCTGATTGGCGGTGTCATCGGCTGGCTCGCCTTCCTTGCACTGCCCCGTTTCTCCGACAGGCCGTTTCGTGAGCTGCCGAGGTTGCTGCTCGTGGCATGTCTGGTCGGCGTGGTCGCGGCGCTTGCGATACCGGGGCGTCTCTCCTTCAAACTCGCTCCCATAGCGACAGTCGTGCTGATTCTCGTGCGTTGCATGATGGTACGGAAGGGCGTTCCGGGCGAGGAGGGCAGGGAGGGGGAAGGTGGCGACGGTATAGCCGCTGCCAAGGAGAAAGTGAAGGGGTTCGTGGTCTTTTCGATCCTCGCGGTCATTGTCCTGGCGGTGGCATACCTTTTCGATATTTCGCCGTCCGCCGTCGAGGATGCATTCGTTTTTGTCGTGATCGCGCTGGGGGCGGTGGTCGTCGGGGTTGGCGTTTACTATCGGTATAAGGGGTGGAAAATGGAGAAGGAGGCCGAAAAAAACCGGCAGCAGATCGAAAGGATAGGGCGCCTCCTGAAGCGCTTTGATGATTCCGCTGAATGATTCTCACGCGTCCCCCCCGAAGTTCCCGTTTCCGTGTTTTCCACCGCGTCCGCGGTGATTTTGTCTTTCCCTGGGGATGCGGGGGCGGGTTCTTCGGTCCGTGCCCTTAACGGCCTTTTGGATCCGGTATAAATTGTCCGATGGTAGCCCCTGATCTGGCAGGTTTGGAGGCGTTGTCCAGTAGTTCCCCGGTTGGCTGCGGCAACCTCGGTTTGCGCTTGGTTGGACATCAGGAACCACATACTGATTTTAGCACATTTCATAGGAATTGGAGGATTATAGAATACGATCGCATCTTGCGCATGCCGTTCCCGAGGGATAAGCTGGCCAACAACAGGTTATTTGGCTTATCTTTGATCCCATTGGATGGGCTAATAAAGATAGGGAGGTCCAAGAGATGACATTCCATTCGAATCCGCTGTCGGCCCCCGTTATTCGGGAAATCGTCGTTTGCGTACGATGATCCGTTAGTACTGGCGAATTAGATCTGTCGTATTTTACTTTCTTGCCCAGTGTCTCATCCGCTACTTGGGCGCGGCTCGCATGTAATAGATTATGTATCTTTGGTGCGATTCGTTTGGGTTCGGGTGACGTTTAGGCCCATAAATACAGCGGTGACGATTGTTTCTTGGTCGCTATATTTGGGGTTGAGCCGGGGTTTGGGATCTGCTCTTTCTTTGACTGCATGGAGATTTAGTCATGTCACTTACCCAGGCTCAGGAGAACGTTAGGGATGAGATTGTTGCGTACGGCAGGGAGCGAGGGTTTTCGAAAAAGCAGATACAAATAGCAGTGAACGTCGCATTCATCGAGTCTTCACTGGGACAGTCTTTGAGTAATCCGGATTCTACCGCACCGGGTCTCTTTCAGTACCTGGATGACTCTTGGGAAACGTATCATGGTGATTTGGGCGAGAAGAATAGTCAGGGAAACCAGCTGAGGGCGTTTTAAGAAGACTTGGTTACGTACTCCGATTGGTATTCCGATCCCGGTACTAACGGAAACATACCTTCTGGCATTTCGCTGGGGGAGTATGTCTACACCAAGCATCATGATGTTCGGGGGTACAGCGATTTTTACAATGCCCCTGGTAAGACAATATATGGCAGTGTCATGGATGACGATGCACTCAATCTCCTTGATGTCGGAATGCCCCCTGGTGAAGGTGAAGGAGAGGCGGGCCACTTGTGTGTCGACCCTTATTCATATATCGGGGATGGTTCAGCCATGGACGCGGAACCTGTCGGGTGTATAAAACTGAGGGAAGAAGGGGACTTTACCAGTGTGTATATTGATTATGCGCTGAAAGCGCAGCTGAACGATACCGAAAGGCGTAATATTGTGGATGCCGATCCGGCCGGGGCCTTCTATATATATTAATGTTCTTCGGCCTTATTGGGAAAGCGTTCTCCGTAATGCGGTGTTGATCCCGTTGCGGGATTTTCGGAATGCACTGCGGTCCACTGCGTTGAGTCCCATCGGATTTGGTCGTTTCTCGATGCAGTGTGCCGCTGATTGGAAATATCTAGGAGTATGTCCTGATGTTCTGTTTGGCATTCCGGAAAACGCCTGATGGATAGACACCTGGAGTGCGTTATTATGAATCGAACACTGTATATCACTGCCGAGGTGGGATGCGATGATCCGCAATAATATAACACCGCCATGTTTTTTGGGCCCTGATGGTCGAAAAGCGGATTCCGGTTTTTGTCATTCGTGGTTTCTGAGAGTGATGAAATGTCTTTTTGTTCTGCTTGTTGCCGGCATGGCCTCTGGGGTTTGGGGTCAATCAATTGATAAGAAAAAGGATTACCAGGAATTCCAGTGCGGAGATGCAAGGGTCTTTGTGGAAGGTTGGGGCAGGTTTGAGAATGCCAGGGCACTCGTGACCGTCAGTAACAGGGGTAGGGATACGAAGTTATGGCTTCACAGCGTCGATTTCATAGGCGGTGAGTGCTGGATGGACTCATCGAATAGAAGGGAGATCGTCATACAGGCATATTGCGGAGGGTCGGGTTGCGGAAAAAAAAGTTTTGGGATTATAGAACCGGATACGCTCAGGATTTCGCTCGTCCCGGTGATAAGCGCCGGCGGTCGCCAGAATGTTGATGCGGCCGAGGAGATCCTGGGCAAGGACATAGAGGGGGTTTCTGAAGTGATCAACTGGGCGAATATTAGGGAATAAGTGTAGGGTCTCGGATGATTGCATCTCGCCGAGGAGTTATCCTCTGTGGTTGGCCCGAGAGGTGCTGAGCACACTAGC
>NZ_WNXE01000120.1:0-6311 GCF_010993615.1 Arhodomonas sp. KWT
CTCATGCCGAGCTGGCGGTAGAACAGCTGCTTGCCGAGCCGCCGCGCGGTGGGCGCCTTGGCGGCGATGGTCTCCGCCAGCCGGTCCACCTCGCCCTCCAGCTCATCGGCGGGCACGGCGCGGTTGATCAGGCCGATGCGCGCCGCGGTGGCGGCGTCGATGAACTCGCCGGTGAGCAGCATCTCCATGGCGTGTTTCGGCGCGATGGCCCGGCTGACCGCCACCGAGGGCGTGCCGCAGAACAGGCCCAGGTTGATGCCGGAGGTGGCGAGACGGGCGTCATCGCTGGCGACGGCGAGGTCGCAGGCGGCGACGAGCTGGCAACCGGCGCCGGTGGCAATGCCCTGGACCTGGGCGATTACCGGCTGGGGCATACGATTGATCTGCAGCATGAGGTCGCCGCAGGCGTCGAACAGGGACTGGTGCTCGGCCTCGGTGGTGCCGCTGCGCACCTCGGCGAGGTCATGGCCGGCCGAGAAGGCCTTGCCCTCGGCGGCGATGACCACGACGCGCACGGCGTCGTCGTCCGCCGCCTCCGCCAGCCGCTCGCGCAGATCGTCCAGCAGCTCACGGGTCAGCGGGTTGTAACGCCCGGCGTTGGTGAGCGTCAGGGTGAGCACGCCGGTATCGCTCATCCGCTCCGTGAATCCACGTTCCATTGTCGCGGCCATGGTTCTCCTCCCTCTATTCCCCTGTCCACACGGAACACGCCTTGTGCGGATAGGTTATTCTCCCGCATACTATATATAGGGTGAGTCTTTATCGACAGGCTCGTGGATTCCTTTTCCAGAGAGGTCCCTTATCTCACCCGCTCCGCGCCCGTGACGAACACGTCGATCCGCGATGGCTCGGCGACGACGTGCCCCTTTTTGCATCTTCATTGCAATGGGGCCGCCCTCAATGTCTCGTCTAAAACTGGCTCGCTCGCACGCTGATCTTCTGTCGGGCGGCGCCGGCCTCGCGTCCACGGGCGTGGACGGGAGGACTGTGCACGAATGAACGAACTACTGCTCGGACTGCGACGCTCGAAACGCAACCTGCTCTCACCGCTCCTCTGGCGTGTCCGAATCGTCTTCTGGCTGGCCTCCATTGTCGTTGGCCTCGCGGGCGTCGCTTTCGCGATGGGCGCCGATTACGCCCAGGGCATTCACAACCGTCTCATGGACCTCTCGCCCTGGGCGACCCTGATCATCACCCCGCTGGGCATCGGCGCCCTCGTCTGGTTCACCGAGCGCTTCATCCCCGCCGCCTCGGGCAGCGGCATCCCCCAGGTCATCGTGGCCCTGCAGGGCCGCACCGGCGACCCGGTGCGCCAGCGGGTGCTCTCGCCGGTCGTCGGCGTCGCCAAGATCGTGGTGACGATGTTCGGCCTCATGCTCGGCGCCTCCATCGGCCGCGAGGGACCGACCATCCACGTCGGTGCGGCGGTGATGCACCTCGCGGGGCGTATCGGCCGTTTCCCGTCACATTACCTCGAGAAGGGCCTTATCCTCGCCGGCGGTGCGGCGGGCCTGTCGGCGGCGTTCAACACACCACTCGCCGGTGTGGTCTTCGCCATCGAGGAGCTGCACCGGGACTACGAGGAGGGCACCAGCGGCCTCGTGCTGCTCTCGGTCATCCTCGCGGGTCTGACCTCGCTGGTCGTGATCGGCGACTACGCCTACTTCGGCCACATCTCCACGACCATGCCCCAGGACTGGAGCTGGGTGGCGGTGCCGGTCTGCGGGCTGGTCGGCGGCCTGGCCGGCGGGCTTTTCTCCTGGACGCTGCAGGTCGGCGTGCGCGGCCTCGGCCCGATCCGCCGCGGCTGGCCGCTGCTCTTCGGTCTCGGCTGCGGACTGGTGATCGCGCTGATCGGCATTGCCGCAGGCGGGCGTACCTTCGGCACGGGCTACGAGCAGGCCAAGCACCTGCTGGATGCCGGCTCCATGGCCGAACCGGGGGCGATGCTGAGCACGCCGCTGCTGGCCATCGGCAAGTGGCTCGCCACCGTCGTGTCGTACCTCAGCGGCATCCCCGGTGGCCTGTTCTCGCCGAGCCTCTCCGCCGGCGCCGAGCTCGGTGCCGCGCTGACCGGCGTTCTACCCTACGCCCCGGCGGGCGTGGTGATCCTTCTGGGCATGACCGCCTACTTCTCCGGCGTGGTACAGACGCCCATTACCACTTTCGTGATCGTGCTGGAGATGACGGACAACAACGCCATGCTGGTACCGCTGATGGCCACCAGCGTGATCGCCTTCGGCGTCTCCCGGGCCATCTGCCCCTATCCGGTCTATCACGCCCTGGCCAAGACCTTCATAGGCCGGCGCGACGACGCCTGACCCGGCCCCTGGCGGTGGCCGTCTACGGTCACCGCCAGGCGGGGCAACGCCGGTCACGGGCCACGGGCGCGGCATCACACGGACACCGACGACGGCACGGGCGCCGGCGTGCCCTTCGCCCGCCTCCTCATGAAACGGGCCGGCGAGGCCGTCACAGCTCGCCCAGGACCGCGGCCGTCGGCACGCCGGCCACCACCCCGCCCCGACTTCGTGCCGCCGCGCCGTGAGCCTCCGCCCGGGGCAGCACGTGCGCGGCGTAGAACCGCGCCACGTCGACACGGGCCCGGTTGAAGGCGTCGTCCTCCGAGCCGGCCGCGACCCTGGCGGCGCGCGCTAGCAGCCAGCCGCCGGCGACGAAACCGGTCTGCATCAGCAGCGGGAACGCGGCCGCCCCGGCGGCGGCCGGGTCATCCGCAGCGTTCTCCAGTACCCGGGCGGTGCTTCGGCGCAACGCGGCGATCGCCGAGACCATGCCGCTGCCGATCTCCGAGAGCCCCGGCGAGGCGCAGTCGCCCAGGCCGTCGACGTCCGCCGCCATGTCGTCGAGTAGAGCGGTCATCGCCGCACCGCTATCCCGCAACAGCTTGCGACCCATGAAGTCGTTGGCCTGGATGCCGTTGGTGCCCTCGTAGATCGCGGCGATACGGGCGTCGCGCAGGTACTGGGCGGCCCCGGTCTCCTCGATGTAGCCCATGCCCCCATGCACCTGGATGCCGAGCGAGGCGACCTCGATACCGAGCTCCGTGCACCAGGCCTTGATCACCGGGATGAGCAGGTCTGCCCTCGCCTGCTGGCGACCGCGCTCGTGGCCGTCCGTGGCACGCCGTGCGCGGTCCATGGCGGCGGCCCCGGCGTAGCAGAGCGCGCGCATGGCCTCGGTGCACGACTTCATGGTCAGCAGCATGCGGCGCACGTCCGGGTGACCGACGATGCTCGCCTCGCCGCTGACGGTACGCCCCTGGGTGCGCTCGGCAGCATACGCCGCGGCCTGCTGGTAGGCCCGTTCGGCAATGGACAGCCCCTGCATGCCGACCTTGTGGCGGGCCTCGTTCATCATCGTGAACATGTACTCCAGCCCGCGCCCCTCCTCGCCGACGAGGTAGCCCACGGCGCCGTCGGTCTCGCCGTAGATCATGGTGCACGTGGGGCTGGCATGGATGCCGAGCTTGTGCTCGATGCCGCCGCAGTACATGTCGTTGCGCTCGCCAGGCTGCCCGGCGGCGTCCGGCAGGTACTTGGGCACGATGAACATGGAGATACCGCGCACGCCCGCGGGGGCGTCCGGGGTGCGGGCGAGCACGAGGTGGACGATGTTGTCCGTCATGCCGTGTTCGCCCCAGGTGATGTAGATCTTCTGGCCGAAGATCCGGTAGTGATCGTCACGACGCTCGGCGCGGGTGCGGATGGCCCCCAGGTCCGAGCCGGCCTGGGGCTCGGTCAGGTCCATGGTCCCCGTCCACTCGCCGCTCACCAGCCGCGGGAGATAGCGCGCCTGCTGGGCCTCGCTGCCGTGACGCTCCAGGGCCTCGATGGCACCGGCGGTGAGCATCGGGCACAGCGAGAACGACAGGTTCGCCGCCTGCCACATCTCCTGGGTGGCGGTAGCCACCAGCGCCGGCAGCCCCATGCCGCCATGCGCCGGATCGCAGGCAACGGCGTTCCAGCCCGCCTCCGCGTAGGCACGGTAAGCCGCGGCGAAGCCCTCCGGCACGACCACGTCACGCCCCTCCAGCCTGGCGCCGGCCCGGTCGCCCGGCGCATTGAGCGGCGCGAGCTCGCCGCCGGCGAAGCGCGCCGCCTCCTCCAGGATCGCGGCCACCGTCTCCGGCGTCGCCTCCTCGAAACCGGGCAGTGAGGCGATGTCCGCCAGATTGAAAACCTCCTCCATGAGGAAGCGCATGTGCCGCACGGGCGCATCGTAGCTCATTTCACTCTCCTCCTTTGTCGCGCAGCGCCGCCGCCTGCGCCCGGATGGCCGGCAGCTCCTCCGAGCGCCGCTGCAGGTTCTTCAGCTGCAGCCGCATGCGGTGGTTGCCCGTCAGGCGTTCACGGTGGCGGTCGAGAAAATCCCAGTAGAGGGTGGTCAGCGGACAGGCATCCGGCCCGCTGGCCTTTGCCGGGTCGAACCGGCAGCCCCGGCAGTAATTGCTCATGCGCCGCACGTAGGCGCCACTCGCGCAGTACGGCTTGGTGGCCATCACCCCGCCATCGCCGAACTGGCTCATGCCCAGCGTATTGGGCAGGCTCACCCAGTCGACGGCGTCGAGGTACATGGCCATGTGCCATTCGTGGAAACGGTAGGGGTGCACGCCGTAGAGCTGGGCGTAGAGCCCAAGCACCATCAGCCGCTGGATGTGGTGGGCGTAACCGTTGGTGAGGACGTTGTCCATGGCGTCCGCCATGCAGCGCATGGACGTCTCCCCGCTCCAGTAGGCCGCCGGCAGCGCCCCCTCGTGGCCGAGGTGATTGAGCCCGGCATAGCCCGGCATGCGGCTCCAGTAGATGCCGCGGACGTACTCGCGCCAGCCGAGGATCTGGCGTACGAACCCCTCGACGTGGTTGAGCGCCGCCCGCCCCTCCCGCCAGGCGGCCACGGCCGCCTCCACACAGGCCTGTGGTGTGATCAGGTGCATGTTCAGCGCCGCCGACAGGCGCGAGTGGTAGAGCTGGTGACCACCGGTCCACATCGCGTCCTGCCAGGTGCCGAAGGCCGGGAGGCGCACGTCGATGAAGTGCGCCAGCACCTGCTGGGCCTGTGCCGGCGTCACCGCAAGGTCGAAGCCCGCCATGTCGCCGGGATGGTCGCCGAAACGCGCCGTGACGGTCTCCATCACCGCACGGGTGGTGGCATCCGGGCGGAAGGACGGCGGCGGCTCGATCCACCCCGGCCCCTGGCGGCCAAAGGCACGGCGGTTGTCGTGATCGAGGTTCCAGACCCCGCCGGCGGGACTGCCGCCGTCCATGAGCACGCCGTGGCGCCGGCGCAGGCGGCGGTAGAAGTCCTCGAGCAACAGGGATCGGCGGCCCCGCGCCCAGTGTTCGAAGTCCGCGACGGTGGTGTAGAAGTGCCGGTCCGTGCGGATGTCCAGCGCCAGGCCCAGTGTCTCGGCGACGGCCTCGAGCGAGCGCCGCACGTGGTAGTCACCGGGCTCGAGGACCACCAGCCGTTCGGGTGCGAGGCGCGGCACGTCCTCCGCGAGGATGTCGGCGAGCCCGTGTCCCCGCTCCGCCCCCGGTGCCAGTGCCAGCGCGTGGTAGCACACATGCACGCCGCGGGCGCGAAGGCCGTCGCGGAAGTGGCGCATGGCGGAGAAGAACAGCACCAGCCGGCGCTGGTGGGCCGGGAAGGTGCCGGTACGGGTCTCGGCCTGCGCCTCGGCCATCCATACGCTGTCGCGTGTGGGGTCGAAATCGTCGAACGCCGCCGATGCCGGATCCAGCTGGTCGCCGAGGACGATCACCAGATCGCGCACGGGACGTACCTCAGCCGCCGGGCATGGGCGGAACCAGCAGGGTCGGGTCGACCCGGCGGTCGAACCAGTTCATGCGCCAGTCCAGGTGCGGACCGGTAGCCCGGCCGCTGGCGCCGACCTCGGCGATGGGATCGCCGCGGCGGACGCGCTCGCCCTCCTTCACGGTGATCCGGGAGAGATGGAGGAAGGCGGAGGAGACGCCCTGGCCGTGGTCGATGAGCAGGGTACCGCCGGAGTAGTACATGTCGTCGTGGACGAGGCTGACCACGCCGTCCGCCGGCGCGACCACGGTGGCCCCCCTCGGAGCGGCGATGTCCACGCCGTAGTGGGGCCGCCGCGGCTCGCCGTTGAGCACGCGCTGGCTGCCGTACACACCGGTGATGCGCCCGGTCACCGGCCACCGCCAGCCGCTGGTGTAGTCGGCGCGGGGATCGTTGCGCCGGCGCGCCTCGCGCACCATCGCCACCTCCCGGCGGATGCGCTTCAGGGCGTCCTCATCCGGGCTGACGGTACGGGT
>NZ_WNXE01000120.1:6408-8532 GCF_010993615.1 Arhodomonas sp. KWT
GGCGGCAGGCCGTCGATGTGCTGGATGCGGTAGTGCCGCCGCGCCACGCTCATCTCGCGTCGTACCCGGCTGCCGTCGGCCCACTCGGCCACGAGCGTCTCGCGACGCTCGGCGTCGCGGCCGAAGCCGATCACGAACGTACCGTCATCGGCCACGCGTACCTCCCGCCCCGCGAAGCGTACCGTGGCGGACGCCGGGGCGACGTGCCCGGTGAGCAACGCCCCCTGAACCGGCTCGCCGTCGAGCCGCAGCTGCCCCGCCACAGCGGGCAGGGCCGCCATCCATCCGATCAGCATCAGGGCCAGCGCCCACCAGCGTCCGCGCATCGTCTCCCTCCGGTTGCCCCACCGGCCGGTGGCAGCCGGCGGTGGACGGCCCCAGCCTACCACCCCGCCGGGCACTGCCGCGCCCCCGGCAGCGGCGTGTTCAGTGGCAGTGCTTGAGGTTGCGTCCGATGAGCCAGTAGTTGACCGGCAGCGCGGCGAGGAAGCCCACCGGCAGCGCCGCCACGAAGCCGGCCCAGAACATCGGGCTGGCGAGGCTACCGACCTGGACACCGCCGACCAGATAGTCGGTGACGTTCATCGCTACCTCCATGGCCGCGATGGAGACCGTCTCGCCGAGCCAGATCGTGCGGATGCCGTCCAGGTAGCTCATCCCCTGCTCGCGCATCAGCGGCTGCACCGCCAGGTTGAGCCCGGCGATGAAGGACAGGACGACCGCCAGAGTGAGGGTCAGGGTCGTGCCCAGCCCCAGCGCGACGCCGATGGAGAGCCCGGCGAACTCACCGATGGAGCAGCCGACGAGGCAGTGCACCGTCGCGTGCACCGAGGTGCGCAGCCGCCCGCCGTGGTCCCCGTGGGCGCCGTGGTGATGCGCGTGCCCGGCATGGCCTGCGTGCGTCGCCATGATTCCTCCTGCATTGCAAGTGACCTGTCCCGGAGGGTTGGGATGCCACCCCCTCCCCTCAAGGGGGGGATAGCGGAATCCCCGGTGTCAGGCCGCTCGCTCTGACCCCCTGTGGCGACGCTCGCGCCACAGACGCGCCGCCAGGGACAGGACGTAGACCCCGCACAGGGTGAGCACGATGGTCGCGCCGGCGGGCCAGTCGGGCTGCCACGCCAGGGCGAGACCGAGATAGCCGGTGCCTGCCGCGATCCCCGCCGCGAGCAGCATCATCGAGCCCAGCGAACGCACCCAGTCGCCCGCCGTGGCCGCCGGCAGGCTGAGCAGCGCGATCAGCAGGATCAGCCCGGAGACCTGTACCAGGATCACCACGGTCACCGCCACGAGGCACAGGAGCAGGATATGGAAGAAGGGCACGGGGACACCGCGCAGGCGAGCGAACTCGGCGTCGAAGCACACCGCGGTGAACTGGCGGTAGAAAAGCATCAGCACCGTGAGCATGAGCACGTCCAGCCCCGCCATGAGCCACAGCGTGGGCGCGTCCACGAGCAGGATATTGCCGAACAGGTAGCCGAAGAGGTCGGCGCGGTAGCCCTCGGTCTGGGAGATGAACACGATCCCCACCGCCATGCCGCCGGACCACAGGGCGCTGATGAGCATGTCCTCGTGGGCGCGGAAACGCAGGTTCACCCAGCCGACAATCAACGCCGCAAGCAACGCGGCCACCAGTGCGCCGGCCAGCGGGCTGGCGCCGAAATACCACGCCACGCCCATGCCGCCGAGCACGGAGTGGGCGATGCCGCCGGCGAGATAGCCGATGCGGCGCACCACCACGAACGGCCCGATCAGCCCGGAGGCGACCGACGCCAGGGCGATACCGATCGCCGCATGCTGAAGGAAGCCCTGGCGCAGCAGCGCCTCAATGAACGCCATGACCACCCCCATGGACGTGATCGACATGGGCATGGTCGACGAACCGCACCGGGTGCCCGTAGAGGCGCTCCAGCACCCCGGGCCCCAGGGGCTCGGCGGTATGGCAGACGAGCTCGCGGTTGATGCAGGCCACATGGGAGACGTACTCGCTGACGAAGGCGATGTCGTGGCTGACCACCACGATGGTCATGCGCTCGTTGAGCCGCCGCAGCAGCTCGAAGAACGCCCGCTCGGCCCGGGGGTCGACGCTCGCCGTGGGTTCGTCGAGGAGCAGCAGGGCCGGGC
>NZ_WNXE01000121.1:0-8233 GCF_010993615.1 Arhodomonas sp. KWT
GAGACCCGACGTCTGCTGCAAACGACCCGCATCGGCTACGCGGTGGTGGACCTGAAGCTGGGCAACGAATCCGGGCTAGAGGCCGTGCAGGCATTCCACGAACACGACCCCGCCACGCGGATCGTGGTACTGACCGGGTTTGCGAGCATCGCCACGGCGGTCAACGCCGTCAAACTCGGCGCCTGCAACTACCTCGTCAAACCCTCGAACACTGACGACATCGAGGCCGCCTTCAGCTCGACACCGGACGACGTCTCCACCGAGGCCCCCTCACGCACCACCTCCATCAAGACACTGGAGTGGGAGCGCATCCACGAGACCCTCATGGAGACGGGCTTCAACATCTCCGAGACCGCCAGACGACTCGGCATGCACCGGCGAACGCTCGCCCGAAAGCTGGAAAAGCGCCGCGTGCGGTGAGGCGGGTGCTCGGTGACCGTCGCCACGACCCCTAATCGCGTCAGACAGCGGCGGGGCGACATCATCAAGCCACCACCCCGGGGCCCCTGCCTAAGACTGACGACACACTCCGCCTGCGCCGTCGACCAGAACGACCTTGCCGGCACACGTTCCCGGCCGCTAAATTGATGACCTGATGCGGCGCCGGGAAAGGCCGCCGCTGTCTTCCGACCGACTTGCAGGGATGCAGCCCCATGAAAGGAGTCATCGTGGTGGGCGATACCACCAGTCACGGCGGCCGCGTGATCACCGGCCAAAGTCAGTACCGTATCGACGGCAAGCCCGTTGCCTGTGTCGGGGACAAGGTCACCTGCCCGATCAAGGGACACGGGACAACCACCATCATCGAAGGCCATCCGACCATGACCGTGGGCGGCAGGCGCGTCGCCCTGCACGGACACAAAACGGCCTGCGGCGCCAGCCTCATCTCGTCGCACGGGGGATACCATTCCCACGAATAGGCTGGCGTGGCGCGACCCGGAGTCGCCATAGGACGGGACCAGCCACGCAGGGAGACCGCAGCCAGCCGGACTATTCATCACCCCGGAATCGGGCGATTGCGGCACCGCCACGGGAAAGGGGGCAGGCCCCGTCGGCACCGGTCCGGCCGCCCAGTCGAGGCGGGCGGGGTCGGGGGTCCAGGTGAACTCCACGGTCACCCCCTTGAACACCATGGCCAAAGCATCGTGCGCTTCGGCGACGCCGCGGTACGGCTCGAGCTGGCCGCGGTGCTGGCCGAAGAGGCTTCAGCCAGACCACACTCCCCAAAAGCAGCGCCTTTACGAATTACCGGTAACTTCCGTCCGGCTGGTGCTTGAGGCCACGGTAGCTCGGGAAGTAAATGTGATGCTCCTCCTGCCATTGACGGGACAAGCGGACTGCCTTGTTGATCTGTTCCTGTGTCATTTTTTTGGCTAGGCGACTCTTTCCCTCAACACCTGAAGTACCACTCAGGTCATAATACTTATATGCAAGCACCAGGCTCTTTTTTGTCCCTACTCCTTTCTCATAAAGCTCGGCCAACCACGGAAAACTGAACATCCTGTCACCATACTTGGCCTCAGCGGAACGCTTGGCCCAATAGAAAATTTTTCTTTCATCACGATCGACTCCTTGCCCCCCTCGATAGATCCTGGAAGCCGCATAGCCCGATTGGTGATCTCCAGCAGTCCCGGCTTTCTCGAACCAATACAGGGCCTTGTGTATATCTTCTGAAAAAACATCCTGCATTTTCTCCCCCCAATAAGCGCGGGCCAGCTCCCTTTGCGCACGGACATGGCCGCCTTTTTCCGATGCGACAAGCAACTCCACAGCCTTTTCATTATTTTTCTCCACGCCGTATCCGCCGTAGTACATGAGACCAAGCGTCAATGCCGCATCCGCAGCCCCTTTCTCCCATGCCTTCTTCAGAAAAGCCGCTGATCTTTCATTATCCCTCTCTATACCGCATCGCCTTTCCCCGTTGAGAGTGACGATCCCCGTTAGATACTGGGATCTGGCGCTATCACCCGTCGCCCATGAGTCGATCGTGTCACAGGATGACCCGCCTATAACCTCATTGAGGGTGTCATCCGTCGGATCGTCAAACAAAACCTCGGCCTGAGCCGGCAGGCAGACAAATAGCACGGAGAAAAGCAGCGCTCGAAAAAACATGAACTAGAACCTCATCGTGAACTCGTCCTGCTCGATATCATAATCAGAGCGTCGATCGACGAATGTCAGCCTCAAACGCACGCCATCACTCAATTCGGCATCGCTGAACGATCTTTCGTAGCGCACGAAGCGTCGTGCGCTTCGGCGGGGTTGCGGTACTGCTCGAGCGGGCCGCGGTGCCGGCCGAAGAGGCTTCAGCCAGACCTCCCCCTAAAGCAGCGCCCTTACAAATTACCGGTAACTCCCGTCCGGCTGGTGCTTGAGGCCACGGTAACTCGGAAAATAGATATGATGCGTCTCCTGCCACCGGCGAGAAAGGCGAATAGCTTTTTTTATCTGATCCTGTGTCATTTTCTTGGCGACCCGCGCCTTCCCCTCGACACCAGCGGTTCCATTGAGGTCATAGTACTTGTAGGCGAGGACCAGATCCCTCTCTGTGCCGATACCTTTCTCATAATAGCGCGCAAGCAGATTGAAACCTGTCGTCGCATCCCCATACTTGGCTTCCGAAGACACCTTTGCCCAATAGAACATCTTGTCTTCGTTCCGCTCGACGCCTTCTTCTCCGCCGTAAATCCAGGAGAGTGCATAAGCAGCGCTTCTATCACCGGCATGACCAGCCTTCTCAAGCCAGCAAACGGCCTTATCTATTTCCTCATCGAAAACATCCTGCATTTCTTGCCCTCTATAGGCCCAACCCAGCTCCCTTTGCGCACGGACATGGCCGCCTTTTGCCGATGCGACAAGCAACTCCACAGCCTTTTCATTATTTTTCTCCACGCCGTATCCGCCGTAGTACATGAGACCAAGCGTCAATGCCGCATCCGCAGCCCCTTTCTCCCATGCCTTCTTCAGAAAAGCCGCTGATCTTTCATTATCCCTCTCTATACCGCATCGCCTTTCCCCGTTGAGAGTGACGATCCCCGTTAGATACTGGGATCTGGCACTATCATCCGTCGCCCAGGAGTCGATCGTGTCACAAGACGCCCCGCCTATAACATCATTGAGGGTGTCATCCGTCGGATCGTCAAACAAAACCTCGGCCTGAGCCGGCAGGCAGACAAATAGCACGGAGAAAAGCAGCGCTCGAAAAAACATGAACTAGAACCTCATCGTGAACTCGTCCTGCTCGATATCATAATCAGAGCGTCGATCGACGAATGTCAGCCTCAAACGCACGCCATCACTCAACTCGGCATCGCTGAATGACTTTTCGTAGCTCAGGATGACCTCACCCTCTTTCTTACCAACCTCAATATCACCTACTTTGTTCGGCTCCCCCGGGTCCATCCCCTGACCATCCGCGGATCTCAAATAGTCGTCTCCTTGGGTCTTCTTCAGATTGAATTTCAGAAAAGGCTTACCACCAGTGCGCGCATTTATCGCCCCCCTCACCTCCATCGCCACCAGATCGGGCAGGGTGATGGTCAGGTACAGGGTGCGCCCGGCGGGCGACCTGGTGGTCTCGGCCGGCACAGGGGATGGGGTGGGGCCCGTCGGCACCGGTCCGGCCGCCCAGTCGAGGCGGGCGGGGTCGGGGGTCCAGGTGAACTCCACGGTCACCCCCTTGAACACCATGGCCAAAGCATCGTGCGCTTCGGCGAGGTCGCGGTACGGCTCGAGCTGGCCGCGGTGCTGGCCGAAGAAACTGCGGTTGAGCCACATCCCCACCGCTGGCGGCACCAGCAGGGTCGTGCCCTGCGCGAGCCACAGCGTGACGAGCATGCCGGTTACGGCGATCGCGCCGCTGAACGGCGGCGGCGCCCCCAGCAGGGCGATGATGCCGCCGGTGAGGGTGGCGGCGCCGAGCGCCGCTTTACGCCCCATGAGTTCGACGGACAGCCCCAGTCGCCGCCCGTGAGCCGCCTCGCTGAGGGTGGACAGACCGTCGTGGAGGGCCAGGACACTGGTGAAGAGCCCGAGTGTGCGCCCTGTTATCCGCCAGCCAGGGGAGTTGGTAACGGGTAGCACCGAGGCGGCGTCACTGCTGATCATCCAGGCATGGATCGCGGCGTAGTCACCAACCACATTCAGGCCGGTACCGATGTAGTTGGCGGTGTCGCCGATACTCGCCCACCAGCCGTTCTCCTCGGCAAGGTGCTCGCGCTCGCGGTCGAGCACGCCCAGGCTGCCGGCGAGGGTGATCAGCCGCGCGACCTGTTGACCCAGTGCGTTGGCGCCGGTGAATTTGCTCACGCTCGCCTGGGCGTTGGCACGCAGGCGGTCGGCCCGCGCGGCCCAGGCCATTGCCGTGCGGGCCTGCTCGTCGTCGGCGATCTCCGGAAGTGCCTCGAGCCCCGCCTGTCCCTCCGGGGTTGCGGGCAGTTCGACTTCGATCCTGCGCGGGTTATCAGCGATGGGTGGGGCGAAGTTGCCCCCACGGCCGTCGATGAAATGCAGCGCCTCGCGCTTGTCGTCTTCGTCAGCATCGCTATGTTCGGTGCAGCCATGCGCGAGCTGGCGCAGCCAGCGCCGATATTCGCCCACGGTTACGGTGACGCGCACGGGGCGCGACGGGGGCTGGGCGTCGTCGCCCCGGACGTTGGGATCGCCGATCTCGATGATCTGGACGTAACGCACGAGGGTGCGCAATGCGGCATGCGCGGCGGCACACTCATGCCCGTCATCCCGATCCGTCGCGTTGCCAGAGCCGCTTTCGCGCGACTCGCCCCGCAGGGCCGCCGCGCTCTGGTGGCTGGCGAGTGCGGCACAGGCGTTGCCGGTGGCCTGTAGCAGGGCGGCAAGCAGGGTGGGATAGCGGTTGTGGAGCTGCTCGCGCTCGCGGGTGCCCAGCCCGGACCGGGCCGTCTCGAAGCGTGCCAGCCAGGCGGGGTCCGAATCGGGCTGGAAGGCGGCTCCCGATTCCACGGCGGTGACGGCATCGACGGCGGCGTCGATGAGTCCGCGCTGGTTGGCGAACAGCGCCCGCACGAGCACGGCGTCACGCTCGCCGAGTGCGCCGGAGAGCCCCTGCCACAGCGTGGCACTGCTCGAGCCCATGATGCCGCCGCGCAGGGCGTTGGCCACCAGTCCGGTGGCGCCGAGGCCGCTGGGGTAATCGTGCTCGCTGTAGCGGGCGAGCGCGTCACCGAGGTGGGCCTGTACCCAGGCGGCGTAATCGTCGTCCATGGCTTCGAGCAGGGCGCGAGTGGTGTGCAGCCGTTCGCCGTAACGCCGCTCGAAGGTCTCGACGTCGTCGACACGGTAGTGGTCGCTCAGCTGTTCGTCATACTCGCCGACGATCTCGTCGACCCGGGCCTGGTCGCTGGCACGCTGTGCCTGTTCGATGGCCTGGCCATACTCGCTCTGCGACATCGCACGCCGGTTCCGCCATAGGGCGATGGCTCTCACGTAACCGTTCTGCCAACGCTGCTTCGACGCCGGGGCTGGTGTACTTTTGATGCGGTCTTCGTAGTTGGCCTTGATCTGCTGGAGTTCGGCCTGAGGCGTACGCGCCTGCGCCCGTTCCTCGACGAGCGCGTCCCCGGTCTCGTGGACAGAGGTGCGGAAGGCCTCGATCGCCTTCGCCCCCAGCAGCCGGCGACGGTTGGCACCCCCGTCGGCGTCGAGGAACGCCTCCAGCCCGGCCAGGGCCTGGTGGCGGTAGGCATTGAGCTCATCGATAATGCCGAGCTCGTCGTTGACCGCGAGGATCAGCCCCCGGCCCTGGTAGCGCGCGGCGGCGTGTGCCAGACGCGCGTCCATGGCCTCGCGCAGGGCCTCGGCGTCATAGTCGATCGCCTGGTAACCACTGGCGAAGAAGTGCGTGTACAGCGCCCAACGCCCGGGGCTGTACTCCGCCACCCGCTCGGCCAGCGTATCGACGCCGAAGGCGTGGGGCACGGACCGCCCCGCCACCCACGCCGGGATGTCGAGCGACTGCATGTGCCGTTTCCGCCACGCCTCGTCCGTCCCGATGCGGCGGATATGCGCGAGCGGCCACGGATGTTGCGTGAACGCGTAATACACGCGCCTGGCGGTCTCGACGCTCGGCAGGGTGATGAACGCCGCGTTCAGCGCCTCGTTACGCCTGTCGTTGCAGGGGAAGCTGAGCTCACCGGGGGCCACCGGGGGATGCGCGACCGGGAACTGGTAGAACTTGCCGGTATCGGTAATGGCATAGGCGTACCAGTGCAGCCCTTCGGGATGCTCTTCGTCGTAGAGATAGAGATAACCCGGGCGCATCTGGCGCAGGATGTACTTGTTCGCGTGCCACGTCGTGCTCTCCCCCAGCTGCGCCCGCGCCTCGTCATCGAGCTCCCGGCGCTCGCTCCGCCCTTCGGGGAAGGCCTCGTCAAGACTCACGCCCGTGAACGCCGCCACTTCAGCATCCGACAGCCCGGGAATGGACGAGTTGATCAGCGTGCGCTGGCACACCGCGTAGCGCACCGGCAGGATCGGTAGCCCCACGCGCTCACAGTAACGGCATCGCCCCTGCTCCAACCCCGTGCACAGGTGCTCCGCGGCATAATCACGAGCGTCCGTTTCCGTCATGTTGCCTCGACCTCCATGTCCTCTCGGATGGCCTGCCAGTCTGCCGCGCCCAACCGCTTCACCAGGACGGAATACGAGCGCTTCCCTCCGCATTCATTCAGAAGGGAGCGCATGCGTGGATGGCGATGGAACTCCGGGTGGACCCGGACCCCATGGGCAACGAACTCGATGATCTCGCGACCACCGGACAGGCCGAAGCCTGCAGCCTGTTCGATCAGTCGATCGATTACAGCGGGCTCGTTTTCGAGCTTTTGGCGCTCTGCGTCCTGCTCCAGAAACTCGATACAGCGATTGAGCCTCGCGATGCGACGGATAGCCCCCCACTGTGATTCGCTAAGCGTCAGCCGCCCGAGACTCCGCAGCGGCTCGTGCGGCGAAATGCGTATTACCCGTCCGGTATGATCGGGGAAATACCACCCATCGACGGGGCCCAGCAGAATTGACAGCTGCCGCGGCGTCAGGATATCCACCAGACGCGCCAGGATTCGGGGGTCGTGGAAGCGCAGCAACGCGTGCCGGCCGTCCGAGGTGCGTTGTGCGAGTTGCCGCCCGAGATAGCCTGCAATGGCCTCGGGCCTCACCGATGCCACCAGCCACCCACATACCGCGCGCGGCATGACCGGGCTGACTGGCAGGTCCGCCAGTGCTTCGCTGACGGCCCGTCGAACCGCCACGGGATCGTCCGGAAGGCGCTGGATCCGCAACTGCTGCGTTGCCGGAACGTCGACAAACCGATTGGCTATCCGCGCACTACGCTGATCCGACCCGCGGGCAGCGTCACCCGGGCCAGCCGATGGATCCGTTAAGCCGTGCACGTGCTGGCCCGCTTCAAGTGCGCAGAGAAGCGCATCGAGCCCGTTTACGGGCTGAACGGCGTCACCTGCCACCGGCATCACTCCTCCACGAGACCTTCACCGCCCGTGGAGGCATCCCGATTCTTGCGCGAGCACAGCTCGTCATCCCCTTCCGGCAGGTCGGGGAGGGACTGCCCCGTGCTCGCCGGGCCGCCGAAGGCGTGCTGCGCCCCCTTTACGTCTATGGCCCCGGGGGCGTGAATATCGATGCTGCCGTCCTTAATCCGGATGTATCCGCCACCGCTGCTCAGCAGGATCTCGCTGGCCGCGCTTATCTCCACCCGCCCGGCGGATGAGGAAACCGTCACGTCCTTTTCGGCGGCGAGGCCGATGGCGCCGGTGTGTGCGTGGATATCGACGTTGCCGCGTGCGGCGAAGAGCTTGATGCCGGCACGCTGGACGAACAGCGAGAGGCGTTGGGTGATGGCGGCGACGAGGCTGCCGCCGGTGGCGATGTTGACGTCCTCGCCGCTGGAGACGCTGAGCGCGCCGCCCTGGGCGAGGTGGGTGGAGGCGGGGGTGGTTGCGGTGATGCCTGCCGGCGAGGCGAGGTGCAGCCAGGGGGCGCGGAGCCCGGGGGTCTCGCCGCGCCCGCCGGTCTCGCTGGCGCGGCGGGCGCTGGACTGATCGCCGCCGGCGCTGACCTGCTCGCTGTTGCCGTAGGTGTGCTCGGCGTCCTCGCCGGCGTGCTGGAGCTCGGTGTGCGCCTCGAGCGCCTCGGCGCGGTGGGCGGTGGCGCTCCCGGAGAGGCGCTCGGCGAGGCGGTGGGCGCT
>NZ_WNXE01000122.1:0-8120 GCF_010993615.1 Arhodomonas sp. KWT
AGTGGCACGACTATCCCATGCAGCACGCCGTGTGCATGGAGGAAATCCACGCCATCGGCGCCTGGCTGCGGCGGGTGCTCTCGCTGTAAGGGGCCGCGCGGGGCGGGCGGAGGCCGGCGTTCCCCGGCGGCATTGCACGGATCGCACTTCGCCCCACGGGTTAGCGGTGCCGGTCCGTGTGCAGGACCTGCCAGCGTGCCGCGGTCTCCAGATCCGGTTCGACGCCGAGACCGGGATCGCCGGAGAGCGTCATCCCGCCGTCGCTGACGGCGGGATAGGGCTGTGCCAGTGTCCGGCGGAGCGGATTCGGGTTGCTGTCGACCTCCAGCAGGCCATCGCCGCCGGCCGCGGCGAGCAGGTGCGCCGAGGCGATAAGCCCGATACCGCCACCCAGATAGTGGGGGCAGTACCGGCGCCCCGCCCCCCGCGCACGCCGGGCGACGGTGTAGCAGCCGGTGATACCGCCCCATTTGCAGAGGTCGGGCTGCAACACCGACAGGGCGCCGAGCTCGATGCTTTGGTCGAACCCGGGGGCATCGGCGAGGTTCTCGCCGCCGGCCAGCGCCACCGGCGAGGCCCGGGCCAGTGTCGTCCAGTCCGCCGCGGGTGAATCCACCGGCATGGGCTCCTCCAGCCATTCGAGCCGCTCATGGGGCAGGTGCCGCACCATGTCCAGCGCGGTGTCCCGGTCCCAGGCCTGATTGGCGTCCAGCATGAGCTGCTCGCCGTCGCCGAGATCGTCCGCTGCGGCGCGGGCCACCGACAGGTCCGCGGCGGCGTCGAATCCCACCTTGATCTTGAATGCCCGGTAGCCGGCGGCGCGGCATTCGGCAACGCGCTCCCCGGCCAGCTCCGGATTGATGCCGCTGGCATAGACGGGTACCCGCTGCCGGTCGGCGCCCAGCAGCTGCCACAGGGGGACGCGGCGGCGGCGTGCCGCCAGGTCCCACAGGGCGAGGTCGACGCCGGCCAGCGCCTGGGCTACGGGTCCGTATTCGCGTGTCTGCAGCACCAGCGTGTGCGTTTCACCGGCGAGCCGGGCGTAGGCCTGATCGGGGCTGGTGAAGGAGCGGCCCACCAGCCTGGGCGCGAGCACGGAGTCCACCAGCCGGGCCCGGTGCTCGGCCCCGCAGGTGGGAAAATTGCACCAGATCTCTCCCCATCCGAAGGCGCCGTCCGGGTCCTCGACCCGGACCAGGACCGCCGGGCGGTCGGTCATCACCCCGAACGATGTACGCACCGGGGTGTCGATCGGTGCCCGGAAGACCCATGCCTGCACACGGCTGACCGAGACCGGGCCGGCGTCGGGAAGCGTCACGGGGGCGTTCATGCCGGTTCTCCTCCTACGCGTGCCGGAGATAGGCGGAATGCTCGGTGGTGTAGAAGGTGACGGCGGAACGGCCCACGGAGTAGGCGCCCACGCCGGAGTGACGGATACCGCCGAAGGGCATGTGGTCGTCCGGCACGGTGCCGTGATTGACGTGCATCATGCCGTTCTGGCTGTGGTCCAGAAACCGCTGTACCAGGTGGTTGTCGTTGGAGAACAGCGCCGAGGTCAGGCCGTACTCGACGCCGTTGAGGATCGTCAGGGCCTCGTCGAAATCGCGGTAGGTCAGCACCGAGAGCACCGGCCCGAAGATCTCCTCCCGGGCGACGCTCATCTGCGGGGTGACGTCGGCGAGGACCGTGGGCTCGAAGAAGAAACCGTCCTCGCAGCCGGAGACCTGTGCCCTCCGGCCGCCGGTGAGCGCACGGGCGCCCGCTTCCAGGCCCTCGCGGACGTAGGCGTCCACGCGCTCCAGCTGGTCGCGGTTGGTCAGCGGTCCCATGGTGGTGCCGTCGACGGCGCCGTCGCCCAGGCGTTCCGCCTCGGCGCGGGCGACCAGCCCCCGGAGGACGTCGTCGCGGAGATCCTCCCGGACGATGACCCGGCTGATCGCGGTGCAACGCTGTCCGGCGCACTGGTTGGCCGCGCCCACCACCTGGTCCAGGCAGCCGTCGAGATCGTCGCTATCGTTGATGACCACGGCGTTCTTGCCGCCGAGCTCCAGCGATACCTCGGCCAGATTCGCTGCCGCCGCGGCGTAGATCCGGCGCCCGGTCGCCACCGAGCCGGTGAAAGTCACGCCGTGCACGCCCGGGTCGGAGACCAGCGCGGTCCCGGCCCCGGCGCCGCCGTGGAGCAGCTGCAGCAGCCCCGGGGGCAGTGTCTCCAGTGCCGCCTCGGCGATGATGGCCGCGGCTGCCGGGGTGAACTCCGAGGGCTTCAGTACGATGGCGTTGCCGAAGGTCAGCGCGGGTGCGATCTTGCGCATGGGGGTGAGCACGGGGAAGTTCCACGGCGTGACCGCGGCGATGACGCCGCGTGGCCGGCGCAGCACCAGGTTGCGCATGCCCGGCCGCTGGCCGGGCATGACCTCGCTGTGAGGGCGGGCGGCCTCGCCGGCCATGAAGCGGGCCTCCCGGAGTGATTTACCGGTCTCGCCGCGCGCCTCGGCGAGGGGCTTGCCCTGCTCCCGGGTCACCGCCACGGCGATGGCCTCCGCGCGCGCCTCCACTGCGTCGAGGAACCGCTGTACCTGCCGGGAGCGCTCCACCGGCGGGCGCGCGCCCCAGTCCCGCTGAGCGACGTCCGCCGCGCGGACCATGCCGGCCACTGCCTCCGGCGGAGTGGCCGTGTAACGTCCGGCCCGCTCGCCGGGGCGCGCGGGATTGTGCGTCTCGAAGCGCTTGCCGTGGTCGATCCACTCGCCGCCGCTCAGGTAGCCGTACTCGTACATGGAAGCATCCTCCGGGTCGTGCGCCGTCGGCCGGGGCGGATTGTTCGCCCCGGCCTGAAAGCGCTAACATTCAAAAAACAGATGAACAGCCGCGACAGGTACTGACTCCCGCCGCTATGCAGAAAAAGCCCCCGGTCCGCATGGAAGACGTCGCCCGGATCGCCGGCGTGTCCTCGATCACCGTCTCGCGTGTGCTCAATCAGCCGGGCAAGGTGGCGGAGGAGACCCGGGAGCGCGTCCTGAATGCGATCGAGGCGGTCGGCTACGTACCCAACAGCGTCGCCGGCAGCCTGGCGTCCCGGCGAACCAGCGTTATTGCGGCGCTGGTGCCGACCATTACCAACTCCATCTTCGCGGATACGATTCACGGCCTGACCGACGTGCTCACGCCGGCGGGCTATCAGCTGCTCCTCGGTGCCACGGGGTATTCGCTGGAGAGGGAGGCACAGCTGATCACGGCCCTGCTGGCGCAGCGGCCGGCCGGGTTGCTGGTGACGGGGCTCGCCCATGCGGAGCGGGCCCGCACGCTGATGAAGTCCGCGGGTATACCCGTGGTCGAGACCTGGAACGTCCAGGGCGAGGCCGTGGACATGGCCGTGGGCTTCTCCAATTACCGCGCGTGCTACGACATGGTGGTTCGCCTCGCCGGGAACGGACACCGGTGCATCGGCTTCGTCTGTGCCCCTACCGAGGCCAATGACCGCGCCCGGGAGCGGCTGCGGGGGTACCGCAGTGCGATCCGGGACCTCGGGCTGCCGGAGCGGGCGGAACTGGTTCGCGAGGCCAAGTTCTCGTTCCACGCCGGTGCCGAGAGCGTGAACCGCATGCGTGCCGAGGTGCCGGACCTGGACGCCGTCTTCTGCGCCAACGATATCCTGGCGATCGGCGCGCTGTTCGAGTGCCAGCGCCGGGGGGTCGATGTCCCTGGCGACCTCTCCATCGCCGGCTTCGACGACGTCGAGCTGGCCTCCCAGGTCAATCCGGGCCTGACCACCGTGCGCATCCCCCGCTACGAGATCGGCCGTGAGGCCGCGCGCATGCTGATGCAGCGCGTCGACGGCCGGCCGGTCAGTCCCGGCATCCTCGATCTCGGCTTCGAGATCGTCGAGCGCCAGAGTACTGTTCGCCCCGGGTGACGGCCGGTGTCGGGGCGCGGGGTTCGCACGCAGCGGCGGCATCATCCCTCCGCGTGGTCCGTCACCAGGCCGCGCATGGTTTCGTACAGGGCGGTCCAGTCCTGGCGGCCGCGGCCGTCCTGCCGTGCCAGGGCGTAGGTCTGCCGGGCTACCGCGCCCATGTAGGTGGGCACGTTGAGCCCGGCCGCCAGCTCCAGGGCCAGACCCAGGTCCTTGTGGGCGAGGTCGACCATGAAGCCGGGGGTCAGGTCGCCCTTGAGGACCTTGCTCGGGTAGGTGGTGCCCATGTGCCCCTGGCCGGCCACTGTGCCCAGCATCACCTGCCGCGACTGCTCCCGGTCCAGGCCGCTGGATTCGGCCAGCACCAGAGCCTCCGCCGTCAGCGCGTTAAGGGCGATGGACATGTAGTTATTGACCACCTTCATGCGCTGTCCGGTGCCCACCGGTCCGCAGTGAAAGATGGTGTCGCCCATCCGCTCGAGCAGCGGCCGGGCGCGTTCGACGTGCGCCGCCTCGCCACCGGCCATGATCAGTAGCCTGCCTTCCACGGCGTGCTGCGAGGAGCGTCCGACCGGGGCGTCGACGACGGCCACGTCCTGCTCGGAGAGCCGGCGGTGGAAGGCGTCGGTATGGGCCGGGAGGATCGTGCTCATGTCGATGTACAGGGTATCCGGGGCGAGTGCGCCGGCGATGCCGTCGGCACCGAACAGGGCATCCCCGACGATATCCCCGTTGGGCAGCATGGTGATGACCGCGTCCCGTCCCTCGGCGGCCTCTCGCGGTGAAGCGGCTCGTTCGGCGCCGTCTGCCTCCAGTGCGGCGGCCGCATCGGCGTTGACGTCATGGACACGCACCGCGTAGCCGGCGCGCAGCAGATTGCGCGCCATGGGGGTGCCCATGGTGCCGACGCCGACGAATCCAATGGTTCGAATCATCTGTCTCTCCCTTGATGCTCCTGCGGGACCGGCGGGCGCGGCCGACGCCGCGCCCGCGATGCGTTAGCTCACGACGTCGAGGTAGCGTTTGGGGTGGAAGTACTCGGAGGCCGGACGCGGATTGTCGATGGCACCGATGTCCACGAAGAAGTCTGTGACCTGGTCCAGCCATTCGGTGACCGTGCCGTCGCGGAATTTCCCGGCCCATGCGTCGCTGGTGAAGACCTTCTCGTACTTGTACTGGGCCCTGAGCTCCTCCAGCGGCACCTTCGTGTAATGGGTCTTCTGGAGCTTCGCCAGGGCCTCGTCGGGCTTGTTCACCAGGAAGTCGTTGGCGGGGACCCAGCCCTTGATGACCTTGTCGATGACCTCCGGGTGCGCCTTGAAGAAGTCGTTGCGGGCCGCCCAGCCACCGACGATCGCCGCTTCCGGGTAGTACCTGGAGGCATCCACCAGCTTCTTCGCGCTGGGCACCTGCTTCTCGACCTGGACATTGAACGGGACCCACAGGGCCACCGCCGGTACGGCCCCCGAGATGAAGGCGGTCACCGCCGCGCTCATGCTCTGGTTGACGAGCTCCACGTCCTTGTCCGGGTCCAGCCCGGCCTCGGTCAGCGCGCGGTGCAGGAAGACGTGGGCGGTGGTGCCGCGGGTCGTCGCGATCTTCTTGCCCTTCAGGTCCTCGATCCTGTTCACCCCCATATCCGGGTGGACCCAGAGCTGGGCGGTGGCCCATTCCACGTTGTTGATCATGAACACCTCGCCCTGGCCACGGGCGGGGAAGTTGGAGACCACGGCACCGGTGGCGAGCATATCGAGGCTGCCGCCCACCATCGCCTGAAACAGGCCCAGGCCGGTGGTGAACTGGATGAACTCCATGTCCAGCCCCTGGTCCTTCCAGGTCCCCATCTCGTCGGCCAGCCACATCTGGCCGTCAACGGCCAGCGTGTGCAGGTAGCCGACCTTGACCTTGGTCCTCGGTTTGGCGATGAGCGGGCCGACACCGCCCATCGCGAACAGGGAGGCGCCGGCGCCGACGCCTTTCAGGAAGTTCCTGCGATTGGTCTGGTAGCTCATTCTCTGTGTCCTCCTCACGGGTCTCAGTGGCTCTTCCGGGCCTGTTGCTCCTGTGCCGCGTATTCCGCCATCACCATGTCGCGGACCTCGGAGCGCAGCTCCGCAAATTCCTGCGTGTCGTGAAGCTCCGGGTGACGCGGATAGGCAAACGGGACCTCGATGACCCGGCGGATCCGCGACGGGCGGGCGCTGATTACCAGTATCTTGGAAGAGAGGTAGAGCGCCTCTTCGACGGAGTGGGTGATGAGCATCACTGTCTTGCCGACCTCCTGCAGGACGTTGAGCAGCAGGTCCTGCATGGCGGAGCGGGTCTGCGCGTCCAGCGCGCCAAACGGCTCGTCCATTAACAGGAATTCGGGATTGACGGCGTAGGAGCGGGCCAGCGCGAGGCGCTGGCGCATGCCGCCGGAGAGCATTTTGGGGTAGTCCCGGCGGAAGTCGCCCAGCCCCATGAGCTCGATATAGCGGTCGACGATCTCCCGGCGCTGCGCGGCGGGGACGCGGTTGGCCTTGAGCTTGAGGCCGAAGGCGATGTTCTCCTCGATGGTCAGCCACGGGAACACGCCGTACTCCTGGAACATCATGCCGCGCTGCGCCGAGGGGCCCCGGATCGGGGTGCCGTCCAGGGTCACGCTGCCCTCGGAGGGCTGGATGAAGCCGGCGACCATGTTGAGCATGGTGGTCTTGCCGCAGCCCGACGGTCCGACCAGGGAGATGAATTCGCCGCTGTCGACGCAGAAGGAGACGTCGTCCACGACCTTGAGCGGCCCCTTGTCCGTCGCGAAGGCCTTGCTGACGCCATCGAAAACGATTCTCGTATCGCTGGATTGCATGATCTTCCCCTCAGTCGGTGGAGCCTTCCTGCCAGCTCAGAAGGCGGCGGGTCAGCGCGCGTAGTGCCATGTCCATGAACAGCGCGATGAAGCCGATGCAGATGATGCCCATGTAGATCGTGTCGAGCTGGAAATAGGCGGAGGCGTCCTGGATAACGGCGCCCAGCCCCTGCTGGGCGGCAACCAGCTCGGAGGCGACCAGCGTCGCCCAGGCAACACCGAGGGCGACGCGCAGCGCGGTGAGCATGTGGGGGATCGACAGGGGAATGATGACGCGGTGGAAGATCTCGAACTCGCTCGCCCCCAGCGTGCGCGCCACCCGGATATAGATGGGGCTGATCTGGCTTATCCCCTCGTACATGACGATAACGCTGGCGAAAAAGGACGCGTAGAAGAGGATGATGACCTTGGCCGTCTCACCGATGCCGAAGTAGACGATCACCAGCGGAATGAGGGCGATCGGGGGCAGGGCGCGGAAGAAGTTGATCAACGGGTCCATGAAAGACCGCAGCCCCCGGTACCAGCCGAGCAGGAATCCGACCGGCACCGCGCACAGCGTGCCGAGGACGACCCCGACGAATACGCGCTGCGTGGACATGTACATGTCGAGCAGCAGCCCGTCCCGGGTCAGCAGGGTCCAGAACTTGACCGCGACTGCGTCGGGCGTGGGTATGAGCTGCGGCCGGAACAGACCCGAGTAGCGCAATCCGTACCAGAGGGCGACCAGAACCACCCACGGTGCGAGCAGCCTGAACGCCCGCCACGCGATCAGCCGGGCGATCCGGCTGCCACCACGGGCGGCTTCCGGGCGTGGCTCGGAGGTGGCGCCCTCCCGGGGACCCGACGCAGCAGAAGGACTGCTTGGCATGTGTCTCCTCCTCCTCGTTGTCAAAGCAAGCGTGCCTGCCGGTATGACAGCGCTAACATCGATATTCGGATTCTCACCGCTCCTGTTCGCTGCAGAAACGGACCACACGCCGGTGGTTGCCTATTATTGCGATGTTAGCGCAAACATAACCCTCCCCATCGGGCGTTTGTCAAGGGTGGCCTGCGATGCGACCCCGCCACCATGTCGCCCATGGGCCTGGCACTCCCACGAGCCAGTCGTGGCCAGTGCATGTCCGCGAGCGGGTATCCCGGGGCGGAAGAATAGGACGCGGAGCCGTTGCACCCGATATAAAGGTGGTCGCTCCAATGAGGTGCAGGAACAACGCGATCGGGATGTAAATTCGGCAAATCAGAGGACGTGGCTATCCCATGCAGCACGCCGTGTGCATGGAGAAAATCCACGCCATCGGCGCCTGGCTGCGGCGGGTGTTGGGTCTTTGACCGTCGCCCTCTCCGGGATAGCGCCGGCCC
>NZ_WNXE01000123.1:0-3577 GCF_010993615.1 Arhodomonas sp. KWT
TTGCCGCCGTTGCCCACGGCCCTCACGCGATCCAGCATCCCGGTCACGCCGCCGGCGTCCTCCTCGGAGAGCTTGAAGCCGTCGTCGTGATTGCCGCTGGCGTCGGTCGCGATGAAACGCACCCGGGCGTCGCCGTCGCCGCCCTCGTCGAAGTCCACGCCCTCGTCGAGGTTGCCGCGCACGATCGAGCCGTTCATGGTCGCCGTCAGCGAACCCTCGCCGGCCTCGTCGAAGTCGATGCCGTCGTCCAGGTCGATCCCGAACTCGTAGGCCGCGACGCTGCCGGACGCGTATGTCGAGACCTCGCGCTCGAAGCAGCTGTCGTCCAGCGTGCCGGTCACGACGGGTGGGACGTCGTCCCCGACGGTCGCGCCATCGGCCTCGTTGAACTCGCGCTCCGCCGGCTCCGGCAGGTGACCGGCCAGCAGCCCAGGGTCGCAGTAGCCGCCGTTGTCACGGAACTCGCTGGCGTTGACCTCGGCATAGACATCGCCGCTGTCGCCCTCATCGAGCTCGAGCCCGTCGGCACCGATATTGGTGAACGAGGAATCGTCGACGAACAGGTAGATGCCGCCTGGACCACGGTCGTCCACGCGCACGCCGTCGGCGTCGAAGCCGCCGTAGCCCACATGGTCGACGCGCACGCCGTTGAGCGTGAGGGAGACCGAGGCGTCCGAGCCCTGGCCGCCGCCCCCGCTGCCGGCGCCGCAGTCGTCGGCGAGGCTGCAGTCGGATATGTGCACCCCGTGCCCCGCGACACCGGCCACGGAGACCCGGTCCAGCTCGACGCTGACCATGCCGGTCTGATCGTCGCGCACGTCGACGAAGATGCCCTTGCCGGCCTCGCCGTCGATGTCGCCGCGGTTCTTGATGCTGTAGTCCCCGCGGCCCTCGAACGCGAGGTCGGAGACGGTGAGATCGGCGCCCTCGGTCACCGCGAGCAGGGTGACGTTGCGCCCGGTGCGCACCGTCTGCCCGCTGCCCTCGAGGGTCAGCGCCGCGCGTGCCGAGTAGGTGAGCGGGCTCTCGATAGTGACGGTGGTCACCGACGGCGCGATGAACACGTGGCTCGCCTGCTGACGCTCGAGGGCGTCGCGCAGCGAGCCCTTGCCGGAGTCGTTGCCGTTGGTCACGAGGGCGGTCCCGTCGGCCGCCGCCGTCGCGGGGGAAAGGATGGCGCCGGCGAGCACCAGCGCTGCCGCCAGCGCGCCGCCGTTGCGGATTGCCGTTTTCATTCCGTTCTGCTCCTGTGTACGCCATGGTGCAAAGGCACCGGTGACCATGGCAGAACGGTGTTCCAGTCCCGTTACACTGGCGGTGGCGGCATCAGCCCCCGGACCCCGAATCGATCCGCTGCCAGCGCTCGGCACGCCAGACCATGCGCAGCCGCGAGCGCACCTCGTCGCGCTCCTGGTAGACGCCCTGCAGCCAGCGTGCACCGGAGCCGCCCTCGAAGGCGTCGCGGGCGTGGAGCAGCCGGCGGTTGTCGAAGATCACCAGGTCCCCGGGCTCATAGTCGAAGCGCATGGCCAGGTCCGGTTCGCGCAGCAGTCGCTGCAACGCCATCAGCGCCTCGTAGGCAG
Organism: Arhodomonas sp. KWT; assembly: GCF_010993615.1. NCBI lineage: Bacteria > Pseudomonadati > Pseudomonadota > Gammaproteobacteria > Chromatiales > Ectothiorhodospiraceae > Arhodomonas > Arhodomonas sp. KWT. The sequence continues at coordinate 1,584 of NZ_WNXE01000123.1, forward strand.
GCTCCACCTCCTCGAACGCCGTCATCAGCGGACCACGGAGAAAGTCGGCAATGCGCACCTCCTGCAGCCTGCCCCGCGCGTCGACGCGGATCACCGGACTGTGCCAGACGTAATCTGTGGTCCGGGCGGTGTTCGCAAAGCACCAGGACACGCGGGTCAGGGTCTCGTAGGCCGCCGGCTCGGTCTCGCGCAGGCGCTCGGCGACCGCGAAGCCGTCCACCATCACCGCCTGGCCGCCAACGGCAGTGTTCTCCAGGCAGTGCAGCATCTGCAGTCCCGGCTGGTACTCCCGGGTGGGCAGATCGACGTGCAGCGGCAGGGCAATGGACGTGTAGGCGTTGCTGTCCGGCTCCGGCTTGGCGCGCACGTTGAAGATCTCACCGAAGTTCGTCGGCCGCAGCGGTCCGATGCGCGCGGCGACCCGCCGGACCGTATCCGGCTCGGCCGGCAGCCGGCGCAGGCGGACGACGCCGTCGCCGAGCAGCACCTCGAGCGCGCGGCCGAGCAGGCCCTCCGCCTCGGCGCTGTCCTCCGCCTGGCCCAGCCAGTCGCCCGCGTCCAGGGTCACCGGGGCGGTCCGTTCGCGGCCCGTCCAGGTCGTGACCGGCACCAGCGGCGCCTCGGGGTCGCCGGCGTTGGAGTAGTCGTTGGCACGGAGCCAGCCGGGATGGAAACGCAGGGTCCGGCCTTCGGGGCGGAACGTCACCCACAGCGCGCCGGCGTCGTCCAGGCCGGCGGCCTCGACGGTCGGCCATGCGCCCAGGCCCGAGAGATCCAGGATGCGCTCGCGGGTGTCCGGGTTGACGGTGCTCTCGTCCGCGGCGTTCTCGCGCAGCCACACGCTGTGGTAGCGGCTCACCCGGCCGTCTGTCCAGCGCAGGGTCAGGACGCGGTCGTCGTGATCCACCGAGTGGAGGGCGACCTCCACCGGCCAGGCGTCGTAATCCGGCGTCGGCGGCAGGCTCGTCTTCGCCAGCGCATCCGTCATCGGTGATGCTCCTGTATCAACGTGTCCAGCGAACAGGATGCCCGCGGGATTCATACACAGTTTGCCTTGATTCGCCGGGAAATTTGCGCCATTCGCCGTCGCCGTGCATTCCGGTATACCCCGCCGCATTGACGGCTCAATACAAAAACACGGCGAATACAATCAACATCCCCGCACAGCGGCCACGGACACTATTGTGTCAGCGGACACCGGCATGCCGTCGTTCACGAGCGAACCGGGGCCGGCGCGGCCCCGTCGTCATCCGGCGTGGCGCCGTGATGGCCGTGACGGCCCGCCCCGCCAAGGCGGTCCGCGATGCGTAGACCACACAGGAGTAGTCATGAACCGCGATGTGATCATCAGTTGCGCCGTCACCGGTGCCGGTGACACCCCGGGCAAACACCCCGGGGTGCCGGTCACCCCGGCCGCGATCGCCAAGGCCGCCGTCGAGGCGGCCCGCGCCGGCGCCGCCATCGCCCACATCCACGTGCGTGACCCGGACACGGGCGCCCCCAGCCACGACCCGGCCCTCTACCGGGAGGTGGTCGAGCGGGTCCGCGCCGCCGACACGGACGTGGTCCTCAACATCACCGCCGGTGGCGGCGGCGACTGGGTCCCCAGCGCGGAGGACCCGAGCCGCGGCGGGCCCGGCACCAGCCTGCAGACCCCGGCGGAGCGGCACGCCCCGGTCGCCGAGCTGCGCCCGGAGATCTGCACGCTGGACTGCGGCACGTACAACGCCGGGGACGCCGTATACCTGAGTACCGCACCCTGGCTTCGCGAGCAGGCGGGACTCATCCAGGCGAGCGGCGTGAAGCCGGAGCTGGAGTGCTTCGACCTGGGCCAGGTCCGCTTCGCCCGGCAGCTCGTCTCCGAGGGGCTCATCGACGGCGATCCCCTGTTCCAGCTCTGCCTGGGCATTCCCTGGGGCGCCGAGGCGGACCCGGAGACCATGCTGGCGATGCGCAACAAGCTCCCGGCCAACGCGAGCTGGACGGCGTTCGGC
>NZ_WNXE01000123.1:3674-8106 GCF_010993615.1 Arhodomonas sp. KWT
GTTGCAGATGCCCATGGCCGCGCAGTCCGTGCTCCTGGGCGGACACGTGCGTGTCGGCCTGGAAGACAATCTCTACCTCGACAAGGGCGTATTCGCCAGCAACGCCCAGCTCGTCGAGCGCGCCGCCGGCATCATCACGCGCCTGGGCGCCCGGGCGGTCACACCGATGGACGCCCGCCGCATGCTCGGCCTTCGCAACCCCCATGAGTGAGGCAATGACGGACACTGCACAGACTCCCGCCATCGACCGGGTGGCCATCGTCGGCGCCGGCGTCATCGGCGCCGGCTGGGCCGCCCGCTTTCTCGCCAACGGCCTGGACGTCACGGTGACCGACCCGGACCCGGACGCCGAGACACGGCTCAACGCCGCCGTCGACACCGCCTGGGCCACGCTGGCCGGGCGCGGCCTCGCCCCCGGCGCGAGCCGCGAGCGGCTGCACTTCACCACCGATCTGGAGGCGGCCGTCGCCGGCGCGGGGCTCATCCAGGAGAACGCCCCGGAGCGCGAGGCCCTCAAGCGGGAGCTTCTCGCCCGCATCGACGCCGCCGCGGAGCCGAACGCGCTGATCGCCTCCAGCACCTCCGGGCTGAAGCCGAGCACCCTGCAGGCGGACTGCGTCCACCCGCAGCGCGTGCTGGTCGCACACCCCTTCAACCCGGTATACCTGCTGCCGCTGGTGGAGCTGGTGGGTGGCGAGCGCACCGACCCCGCCGCAGTGGAGCGCGCCACCGCCGTCTACCGCGCCGCCGGGATGCGGCCGCTGGTGGTACGTCGCGAGATCGAGGGCCACGTCGCCGACCGCCTCATGGAGGCGCTGTGGCGCGAGGCGCTGCATCTGGTCAACGACGGCGTGGCGACCACCGAGGAGGTGGACGCCGCGGTGGTCTACGGCGCGGGCCTGCGCTGGTCGCTGATGGGTACCTTCCTCACATTCCACCTCGCCGGCGGCGACGCGGGCATGCGCCACATGCTCCACCAGTTCGGTCCGGCCCTTAAGCTGCCGTGGACCCGGCTGGAGGCCCCCGAGCTCACCGACTCGCTCATCGAACGCGTGGTCGAGGGCTGCGAGCATCAGGCCGCCGGGCGTTCCGTCGCCGAGCTGGCCTCGCGGCGCGACGAGTTCCTCTCCCGCCTCATCGACCTGGTGAGCGAGTACTGGCCGGAGGCCGAGGGCATTGAAGGCAGGATCTGAGGCGCCCGCCGGCGCGGCACTGACCGTCCTGGAGACCGCCGTCGCGCCGGCCTGGGTGGATTACAACGGCCACATGAACGATGCCGCCTACGCCGGCGTGTTCAGCCAGGCCACGGACGCGCTGATGGAGTGGCTCGGCATGGACGCCGCCTTCCGGTCCGCCGCGGGCTACACGATCTACACCCTGGAGAGCCACATCCGCTACCGGCGGGAGGCCCACGAAGGCGATGGCCTGCGCGTCGAGGCCTGGCTGGCGGACCACGACGCCAAACGGTTGCAGGTGCTGATGCGGCTGTGCGATGCCGCCGACGGCACCGTGCTCGCCACGGGCGAACAGATGCTCATGGGCATCGACACGGGGAGCGCACGACCGGCGCCCTTTCCCGCCCCGGTGGCCGCAAACGTGGACCGGTTGTGGCAGGGCCATGCCCTGCCCGCCGGGCACGACTACGGTCCGCTCACGACGCGGATCCGTCGTCGTTGACCGCACCCCCGACCGGCGCCGCCAGGCCACTGCGGTCCCGGCTCGGGGGCGCCCCGAAGCGACGGCGGTAGGCCCGGGAGAAGCTCGCCGTGGAGCCGAAACCGCAGGCCAGTGCCACCTCGAGCACGCTGCGGTCCGTCTCCTGCAGGAGCTGGCGGGCGTGCGCCAGGCGCAGCTGCAGGTAGTACCCCACCGGGCTGGTCCCGAGCCGCTCGGCGAACAGCCGCTCCAGCTGTCGCTGGGAGATGCAGCAGTGGGCCGCAATGTCCGCCACGGCAACGGGCTGGGCCACGTTCACGCTCATGTACTCGATCGCGTTGACCAGGATCGGGTTGTGCACGCCCAGCCGTGCGGCGACGCTCATGCGCTGGTGATCGGAGCGCTCGCGGATGCGCTGGTAGATGAGCTGCTCCGAGACGGCCATCGCCAGCCCCGGCCCGTGATCGGCGGCGATGAAGCGCAGCGCGAGGTCCATGGTCGCGGTCCCCCCGGAACAGGTGACCCGGCGGCCGTCGATCTCGTACAGCGCGGTGGTGGTCTCGATGCCCGGGAACAGCTCCTCGAATGCGGGGATGCTCTCCCAGTGAAGGGTCACCCGGCGCCCCTCCAGCAGCCCGGCACGGGCGAGTACGAATGCGCCCGTATCCACGCCGCCGAGGGTCCCGCCCTGCCCGGCCAGCCATTTCAGCCACTGCAGGACCGCCGCCGAGGTGTGGCGCTCGTGGTTGAAACCGCTGCACACGAACACGGTCGGCTCGCTGGCGTCCTCGCCAATGGACGCGTCGGTGAGCAGGGTCATGCCGTTGCTTGCCGCCACGGGCATGCCGTCGACGGAGTACAGCGACCACTCGTAGAGCGGCTCGCCGGCGCAGCGGTTGGCGATGCGGAAGGGCTCGACGGCGGCGACGAAGGCCATCATCGAGAATTCCGGGAGCAGCAGAAAGCCGAGGCGCCGGGGCCCGGCGGTCATCGCCCCTCCCCGGCGTAGCCCCTGCGGGTCAACGGCGCTGTCGCCTCGCCAGACACGCTGAGACCCGCTCAGCGCCGCGCGGCAGGCACGATCTTGAGGGTGTTCGTGCCACCCCGTTCACCGGCGCGATCGCCCTTGGTGATGATCACCAGCTCGCCCTCGGTCACGGCGCCGATCTCCAGTAGCTGACCGACCGCCTCGCCGTCCAGCACGTCCCGGCCCGGCACCGTCGGGTCGAAGCTCACCGGGTGCACACCGCGGTAGAGCGTCACCCGCCCGCGTGTGCGCTCGTGTTCGGAGAGCGCGAATATGGGGATGCGCGTGCTCAGCCGTGACATCCACATCACCGTCGCCCCCGACTCCGTCATCGCCGCGATCGCCCCCACGTCCAGCCGGTTCGCCGCGTCGATCGCCGTCTTCGCGATGGTCTCGTCGATGCGCCGGCACGGCGTGCTCAGCGCGTGCGCGTCCGGGTCCAGCGGACCGTCGTCCGAGGAGTGCTCAGCACCCACGCACACCTCGGACATCGCCGTCACCGTCTCCACCGGGTAGTGCCCCACCGCTGTCTCGTCGGAGAGCATCACCGCGTCCGTGCCGTCGATCACGGCGTTCGCCACGTCGAGCACCTCCGCGCGCGTTGGCACCGGGCTGTCGACCATGGACTGCATCATCTGCGTCGCCGTGATCACCACGCACTCGCGGCGCCGCGCCAGCCGCATGATCCGCTTCTGCACCCCGGGCAGCTCGGCGTGTCCGATCTCCACCGCCAGGTCACCGCGGGCGATCATCACCGCGTCCGCACTGTCCATGATCGATTCCAGCGACTCCAGCGCCTCGCGGCGCTCGATCTTGGCGACGATACCCGCCTCGCCGCCGGCGCGCCGCAGCAGCTCGCGCGCCTCGTCGATATCGTGGCCGTCCCGCGGGAACGAGACCGCCAGGTAATCCGCATCCAGCCGCGCGGCGAGCTCGATGTCGCGGCGGTCCTTGTCGGTGAGCGCGCGCACGGACAGGCCGCCACCCAGGCGGTTGATGCCCTTGCGCGCCGAGAGCGTACCGCCCACTTCCACGCGGGTGTGGATTCGCCGGCCCTCGATACCCGTCACCCTCAGGCGGATCAGCCCGTCGGCGAGGAGCAGGATGTCGCCGGCGGCCACGTCGTCCGGCAGCCCGGCGTAGCCCACGCCGACGCCTTCCGCGGTGCCGTCTTCGGCACCCAGCGTCGGGTCCAGGAAGAAGGCGTCACCGCTCTCCAGTGCCACCGGCCCGTCCCGGAACGCCTCCACGCGGATCTTCGGCCCCTGGAGGTCGCAGAGCACGCCGACGACGCGTCCGGCCTCACGGGCAGCGGCGCGCAGGGTGGCGGCGTTGGTGGAATGGTCGTCGGCGCTGCCGTGGGAGAGGTTGAGACGGACAACGTCCACACCGGCGTCGACGATCCCCCTCATCGCGGCCTCGCCGGCCGTGGCGGGCCCCAGGGTGGCAACGATCTTCGTCTGGCGTACCTGTTTTTTTGTCATGGCTACCGAGCCTGCATCAACGCGGCGATCCTGTCGAGCGCACCGGAGGTGCACCGGACGCCGTCATGGAGGAAGACCGCAGGCATCGCCTCGTGTCCCGTCACCGCCCGGCGTTCATGAGCGCGACGGTGGTGTCGAGCATCCGCGAGGAGAAGCCCCACTCGTTGTCGTACCATGCGCACGCCTTCAGCAGCGTCCCGCCCGTGACCTTCGTGAGCGTGGCGTCGAACACCGACGAGCGCGCGTCGTGGTTGAAGTCCACCGA
>NZ_WNXE01000124.1:0-8070 GCF_010993615.1 Arhodomonas sp. KWT
TGGGGCGGCACCCGGCCGGCGGAACAGGCCGGTCACACCGAGGAGGTAGTCTTCTCCCTGCCCCGGGATCTCATGCGCGAGATCAGACGGCGGAGTGCGTAGCCACGACTTTCGCGCCTCCGCCGCCGATTCAGCCGATGGCGCCCTCGGTCGTCGCTTAGCAGTCGTTCTTGTCGATATCCGATATCCGATGCGAGACGCGGGCGCGTCCAGTCGCGCTGATGACAACGGCGCGTGCATGTCCTGCGGTGGTGATGCCAGTGTCGTCACAGACGGTGAACGTGCCCATCTGCAAAGCCCCCGATGCGGTGCGGGGGTAGCCTTGGGGTATGTAGGAGAGCGATTCCGACACCATCTGGTTGCCGGTTAACCGGAAGCCGTCGCGCAGGGCGCGTGAATCGCGGAGTAACGGCTCGGTGTTATTCCGGTCCCCGCTACCGTCGCGGTCGACAAACACGACCCAGCCGGCAGACCAGTCGGTGCCGGAGCGGCGAACCGTTATGCGCTCGCCGCGTTTGACTGCTTCGGATCGTGCAAACGCCAGTGTCGTCAGAAATCGGTTGGTCGACGAACTCAAGGCGGTGCTTCGAACAATCGTTGAGAGGGTGGGTATGGCGATCCCGAGTATGGCCGCGAGCAGGGCGACGGTAACCAGTAGCTCGATGAGCGTGAAGCCTCGTCGGTGCATGTCTGCTCCTCCATGAGCGGTTTCGAAGGACTGCGTCATTCCGTGACGAGTGATCTCGAAGGTCAGTTTTTGAGCAATGAGTGATCGTCGTTCTCTCTCGATGCCGTTCCGTTCATCGTGTGATGAGACCCACCAATCGGGGTGATCTCGTTAACGCCCTGAAAAGATCTTACCGTTGTCACCATGATTAACAAGATACGCGGATTCACGCTGATCGAATTGATGCTGACCGTGATCGTGGCCGCGATCCTGCTCGCGATCGCGGTTCCCAGCTTCCGCGCGTTCATACAGAACAACCAGCTGACCACCGCGACCAATCAGTTCGTTACCGCGCTCAACATGGCGCGGAGCGAGGCGGTCAAGCGGGGCCGGCGTGTTTACATTACCGCCGCGGCTTCGTCAGCCGGTGACGAGTGGGGCGGCGGGTTCCGGGTCTGGTTGGACGAAAACGGCAATGGGACCTATCAGTCGGCGAACGATCAGGAGCTGCAGGTCTGGGCGGCGCTCGATGGCGGCGTCACCATCGATAGCACGAAGGACCGCTCGGAGTTCGTGTTCGCAAGCGACGGGGTCGTCGATAACGGCGACACAATCGAGGTCTGCGACGGCGAACGTGCCGGCGAGGTCGGCAGGAAACTCGATATCGACCCCACCGGCCGGGTGTCCATCATTGACGACAACTACAGCGGATGTCTCTGAATCATGACCTCCCACGCAAGTGAACGGCAAACGGGTCTCTCGATGGTGGAGGTGCTCATCACGGTGCTTGTCCTCTCGATCGGCCTGCTCGGCGTCGCCGGCCTGAACCTCCAGGCGCTCAAGGCGAATACCGACTCGATGAAACGCTCCCAGGTCATCTGGCTCGTCGACTCGCTGGCCGAGCAGATGCATGCCAACAGCGAGGGTGTGTACGAGTACTTTTCCGGCTCGACCCCCAGGCAGCCGCTGAAGGACGGGAACAACAAGTGCAATGCACCACCGACGAGCAACTGCACGTCGGACGGGTGTCGGACGTTCCGCGACACGCTCTGGCGGGTCGCCTGTGATGCGAGCCTGGGCGCCGACGCGTCGGGTATCGCGGCGCTGCCCGGCAGCCGGCTCAATATCGAATGCAACGACGTGAATGGTAGCGGCAGCTGCAACCAAGGGGATACGTTCGAGATAGAGGCGGCGTGGCGCTACCAGGGCGGCGACGGTAAGGGGAATGATGCTGACGATACCAGTCGGTTCGTCCAGGCGGTGGTGCCATGAACGCCGTAACCGTCGGTGAATTCCGCCGCCAGCAGGGGCTGACCCTGATCGAGCTGATGATCGCACTGGTTCTCGGTCTGATGCTCTCGGCCGGTGCGGTGCAGCTGTTCATCGCCAACAAGCAGAGTTACCGCCTGCAGGACGCCCTCGCCCGTGTCCAGGAGAATGGCCGCTTCGCTGTGCATCGGCTCAGCCGGGATATCCGCATGGCGGGATACCATGACCCGCTCGCCAGTGCGGCACCGGATGCGTTCGATTCGGGCAGAACGGCGGATGGCGGTGGCAGCGGGGCCAACGATCAGATCGCAGTCGTTCGCGTTTATCCCGGTGAAACGGCGACGGACTGCCTGGGGAACAGCGTTTCTGCGGGGGGAGAGCGCGTTATCAACGTGTATCAAGTGAATGGTAACGGCTCACTGGCGTGCTACGGCGTGGATCCGGCGACAGGTAGCCCGATCGAAGGTTCTGAGCCCCTGATCGACGGCGTCGACTCCTTCCAGGTGGAGTACGGTGTTGATAGCGATGACGACGGCAGTGTCGATACCTATGAGACGGCCGGGAGTGTGTCGGACTGGGGGGAGGTCATCGCCGTGCGCCTGGCGCTGTTGCTGCGCACCCGGGAAGACAACCTCCGCGCCGCCGAGTCCAACACCTATACGGTGTTAGGTGAGGACGTGACACCGGGCAATGATGGCCGGCTGCGCAGCGCCTTCGAGACCACGGTGGTACTGAGGAATCGCCTGCAATGAATGCCCATGTCGTTTCCGGACAGGTTCCATCAAGCCAGCGCGGTGCCGCGCTGGCGATCAGCCTCGTGATACTGCTCGTGCTGACCCTGGTGGCGGTCACGGCGTCGCAGGTCAGCCGGATGCAGGAGTCGATGTCGGGCAACACGCAGCAGGAGCGCACGGTCTTCCAGGCGACCTACTCCGCCATCGCTCTCGCCATAGACCAGTTCAGCGACGATGTTTCGGTCATCGTTTCTGTCATCAACAGTGAAGGCAGCGACGACATCGGGCTGGGTGATGAGGCGGAACTCAAAGTCCGGCGGTGTGAGAAGAAAGATGACGGCTCCCTGGCTGATTGCAAGCTGCAGCAGGACAAGCTGAAGATGACCTATACCGGCAAGGGGTGCCCGGCCGGCTTCAGCTGCAAGAACTTCGAAGGCTACTACTTCGACATCGACGCCGAGATGTCCATCAATGGTACCGGTGCGAGCTCGGATCAGACCCAGGGTGCCATGCGCGTCACCCCCAAGGAGTGAGCCGGCACGGGGCGTCGTGCCGGCGATACCGGGAATCGGGCATGCATGACAGCAGAGGTTGAGGATGCGGCAGACCAAATCGTTCGTTCTGACGGGACTGGCCATACTGGCCGTCATGGCAATGGGGCCGGTGTCCGCGGAGCTGAAGAACCTCGAGACCGCCATAGAGGCTGCCCGCATCACGCTGACGGAAGCGGGCGGCGGGCGTCTCGAGATCGAGGTGAGTACCTGCGAGCTGTGCGAGACCCGGGAGTTCGACGTCCGCAACGAGACCCGGTTCATCCACGAGGGCCAGGAACTGAATGTTCAGCGGTTTCCCCGGGGGCGGGCTGTCGAGGGAACGGTGATTTACGACAACGAGAGCGGCGAGCTCACCAAGGTCCTCTGGTAGCGCGCCCCAGGGCGGGGTAGCCCGGTGGTGCGTATCGCCGTCCGCCCTTCGACTCAGGCCAGGAGCAATAGCGACATGAGCCATGGAAGCAGGATCCGTCCGGGACTCGTTCTCCTCTGCGTCGTCCTGATGGCGATCTCCGTCGCCCACGCGGACGACACGGAGATTTACATCCCCGACGAGAACACCTGGAAGCAGCCGAACGTGCTGTTCATCGTGGATACCTCCGGCAGCATGGCCTCGGACGTGGACATCACCCCGCCGGATTACGATCCGTCCCGGACCTACTCCGGGGACTGCAGCACGGACCGCATCTACTGGCGTTCGGGAAACAGCAGCCAGCCGCCCTCCTGCGGTGGGTACTACGGAGGAACGGATAACTGGGTGAGCGAGGACGCGTTCACCTGCTCGAGCGCGACCGATGCCATGGGCCGCTCAGGTCAGGCACTGGGTTTTACCAGCGCGCAGTACAGGTGCGGTGGCTGGGGATGTCGATGGACCCCTGCGGCCTGGCGGTCGCTGAGTGATGACGCTCACGATGCACGGGTCGAGTGCGAGGCGGACAACGACACCAACATCAATTGGGGTGGCGCCGGTTCGTACAATTTCTACAGCGGTAATTATCTCAATTACCTGAGTAACTCCGGCTCCACCACGATGACTCGTCTCGAGGTGGTCCAGCAGATCGCCGGCGATCTGGTGGACAGCATGACCGGTATCAATATCGGCCTGATGCGGTTCGATTCCGGGGACAGCTACGGCTATTCAGTCGACCAGCGCTATTCCGGGGGCTTTGTCGATGTCGCCGTCGACGATATCGAATCGAATCGCGAGCAGTTCAAGAACCTGCTGAACGGCTACACCGCCAACGGCAGCACGCCGTTGAGCGAGACGTACTGGGAGGCGGCCCGTTACATGCGGGGCGAGGGCGTGTATTTCGGGGACGAAACCGGTCCCCGGCACAGCGTCGATGCCTGTCGAGACGGGGATGACTACATCTCGCCGATGCAGGACCCCTGCCAGAACAATTACATCATCCTGCTCACCGACGGCCTTCCCCAGGGCGACCAGGAGGTGAATGACGACATCGCCTCGCTGATCGGTCACGAATGCACCGACAGGGACAACCCCCCGACCGGTGGCAGTTACGAGGCTGCGGACGGCAAGTGCCTGGACGATCTCGCCAAGTACCTCTACGAGAACGACCAGTTCGACGACTCGAACTTCGATCGCGACCTGAGCGACTTCGACGAGAGCACCCAGAAGATCATTACCTACACCATCGGTTTCCAGCTCGACGACGGGCTGCTGGCGGATACCGTCAACAACGGCGGTGGCCGGTATTACACGGCGGACACCTACGACGAGCTGAAATCCGCGCTCACGGAGATCTTCGTCGAGATCATCTCCTCCGGCGCGACGTTCGCCTCGCCCGGTGTCGCGGTGGACAACTTCAACCGCCTGCAGAACCGGGACGATCTCTATTACGCGCTGTTCGAGCCGGCCTCGACCACGCGCTGGCCCGGCAATGTCAAGAAGTACCGGTTGGGCTATGACGACGCGACGGATACCTTCCAGGTGGAGGACGCGGACGGCGACGCGGCCATCGATGCCTCCACCGGGTTCTTCAGGGACAATGCCCAGAGTTACTGGAGCGACACTGAGGACGGTGATGACGTCCAGAAAGGCGGGGCGGCCAATGAGCTGGACGACCCGAGCGGTCGCGACCTCTATACGTACCTGGGCCAGTCCGACAACCTGACCGACGCGAGCAACAAGCTCAGTGCGGACAATGACGGCATCACCAATGAGATGATCGGCCTGCCCGACAGCGCGACCGCGGCCCAGCGCGCCCAGGTCCTCGATTGGGCACGGGGCGTGGACGTGCTGGACGAGGACGACGACGGCAGCACGACGGATGCCTGCCTGAGGATGGGCGATCCGCTCCACGGCCAGCCGATCCTGGTGACCTACGGCGGATCGGAGGGCAGCCCCGACATCACGCTGTACGCGATCACCAATAATGGCTACCTGCACGCCATCGACACCGACGACGGCAGCGAGACATTCGCGTACATGCCCCGTGATCTCCTGGGCAACCTGGCGGGGCTCATGGACAACCCCGACGGCGCGGACAAGACGTACGGGCTCGACGGGCCGCTGACGTCATACGTCGAGGAGAGCGACGACGACGACCAGGAGATCGAAGCCAGCGATGGCGACAAAGCGTATGTGTTCGCGGGCATGCGCCGGGGCGGGCGTGATCTGCATGCCCTGGACGTCACCGACCGCGACCAGCCCTCGCATCTGTGGACGATCAACGGGGGTGTGGGCGATTTCGCCGAGCTCGGCCAGACCTGGTCCTCGCCGCAGAAGGAGACGATCCTGTGGACCGACGGCACCGAGAAGGACGTCCTGATCTTCGGCGGCGGCTACGACCCCGGCCAGGATGCCGGGGGCGAGCCGGTGGCGGACGGCCAGGGCCGGGCGATCTACATCGTCGATATGGAGACGGGGGACCTGCTCTGGTGGGCAGGACCTGATGTCGACGGTTCCGACGCGGACCTCAAGTTTTCGAACATGACCAATTCCATCCCGGCGGACGTGACGGTGGTCGATATCGATGCGGACGGCTACCCGGATGCGCTGTTCGCTGCGGATACGGCCGGCCAGATCTGGCGTCTGGATTTCCTCTACAAGGATACCGACAGCGGCGAAGACGGTGGCGATCCGGGGATCGACGCACTCGATAGGATCACGGGGGGGCGTATCGCGGATTTCGGTGGCTCGGGAGAGTCCGGCAACCGTCGGTTCTACAACGCGCCCGACGTCACCCTCGTCAAGGACGGGGGAGAGGCGTATCTCGCGGTGTCCATCGGCTCCGGCTTCCGGGCCCATCCGCTGGACACGACGATCGATGAGCGTTTCTACATGCTCAAGAGCAAGCCGGTGTACGGGCCGCCGAAGGATGGCGACGGCAATGTCGATTACACCACGGTGACCGAGAGCGATCTCTACGACGCGACCGACAACACCATCGGGGAAGGGACCGACGACGCGAGAGCAGCGGCCGAGAGCGAGCTCGATGACAGCGATGGCTGGTATATCGACCTTGAGGAGGACGGAGAGAAGACCCTGGGAACGGCTACCGTGTTCAACAACCGGCTGCTGTACACGACGTTCATTCCCAGCGACGATCCCGAGGCCGTCTGCGGGACCCGCAACGGGCACTCCCGCCTGTATGTCATGGACGTCCGTGATGCGACGCCCGTCGCCAACCTCGACGGCGAGGGCGACGATGACTTCACGTACCACGACCGTTACACCCCGCTCACGCGTGGCGGAATAGCGCCGTCGCCGCAGGTACTCCTCATCCCCGGCGGTGAGAACGGCGACGGTCCGATCCGGCCGGTAGTGACCGTGGGTACCGAGCTCCCGCTGGAGGAGTTCTGCCGGGAGGACGGCAACTGCGTTGACGGTGTCGGGCCGCTCGGGGAGCTGCCCGCGGTGTCACGGACGTACTGGCGGGAAAACGACACGGAGTAAGCGCTAAATGGCCCTTTCACGAGCGTACCGGCAGGGCGCGGGATTCACCCTCATCGAGCTGATGGTCGTGGTGGCGATCGTGGCGATCATCGCCGCGATCGCCTACCCGTCCTACCAGAGCCAGGTACAGGCGTCCCGGCGCGCCGATGGAAAGTCGATGCTGATGCAAGTCATGCAGGCTGAGGAGCGTTACTATACGGAGAATTACAAGTACACCACGGACCTCGTCGGTGACCTTGGCCTCGACGGCAAGGGTGCATCCGGGAACAATGTCCTCTCCGACGACGAGCATTACGAGATCAGTGCCGCCGCCTGCGGTGGTGGCGGGATCGACGAGTGTGTCGTGCTCACAGCGACAGCGCAGGGTCCGCAGGCGGGTGACGTCTGTGGCAATCTCACGCTGGATTCCAGGGGCAACAAGACTCCGCAGAACCCCGACGAGTGCTGGTAGTCCCACGCCATTGTCGTGAGGATGCTGCAGACGCAGGTCGTGCACTGCCACGGGCCGCGTGTGACATCTTCCCGGGAATCCCCGTCCGAGTCTCGTCGTACACCGTCGGTGCTCGACGTACACGTGCAGCTGTTTCGATAGACTGGCTGCTTGAGGCCGCCGACGTCGTTCCCGTTTCAGTGCGTCGCACAGGCCGGCAGGCGTAAGCAGTCAACCTGTATCGGTATTATTGGATATTCCGGGTCTCGCCGGCGGCGCACGAACCTGCGCCGGTCGTGCAATGAACGAGGCTGTTTGCGCCCGGACCGGTTCCGACGATACCTCCGCTGGGGCACGGGAAGACGGGCCCGATAAGGCTGGACAGCGATCGGTGTGCGCGATAACCTTTGCTCCCGATTCAAGGCCGGCGTAGCTCAGCTGGTAGAGCAACGCATTCGTAATGCGTAGGTCCGCGGTTCGAGTCCGTGCGCCGGCACCAT
>NZ_WNXE01000125.1:0-7935 GCF_010993615.1 Arhodomonas sp. KWT
CCCCTCCGTACAGCCCCTCTCCCTTCACGGGAGAGCGGTTTGGGGAGAGGGTTTTGGGAATTCGGGGAGAGGGTCTTACGGAGAGGACCCGTACAGCGAACCGCCCCCGCCCGAAGCCCCCACACCCGACAAATCTCCTCAAACCCCCGACAAGGTGCCGCTCCACGTCACACCCCGATTGCCAAACATGACAAAATGCGGCAATTGCACACGGATGTGCAGGCTGCCCATACTGTACCCGTGTCTAGGGCATCGCGCCCGCACGCGCGGCTCATAAGGAACGGATTCGGAACCGTCGGGCGCGCACCGGAGTGGTGGCACGGAACCTGCTAAGTCATTGAGTGACTGGAGGGCAGGACCAGGGCGTGGACCGGGGCAACCCGGTTGGGCACACACGGCCACCCGGACAACTTCAGTACTGTTGAACGCAAATGGAGTTCACCCATGAAGAAGACACAGCAGGGCTTCACGCTCATCGAGCTGATGATCGTTGTCGCGATCATCGGCATCCTCGCCGCCATCGCCATCCCGGCGTATCAGGACTACACCCGGCGCGCTCAGGCCACCGAAATGATCACGGCCGCCGCGCCGCTGAAGACCGCCGTGTCGGAGTACGCGATCGTGGAAGGCACCCTACCCGCTAGCGGTACCACCGACATCAGCTTTACCGACGTGACCACTGACCTGGTATCCGGGATCAGCTGGAACGGGACTACAATCGGCGTCGGTGGTAGCGGCCCGCTCGCCAACCTGAGGATCACGCTCGATCCGGATCTGAATAACGGCTCTGTGAGCTGGGAGTGTAACTCGAGCGGCTCGACTCAGTGGGCCCCGAGCAGCTGCCAGTAAGAAAGCTACACATCCCTCTATTATTCGCCCGGGGTCTCTTATGGGGTACCCGGGCGAATCTATTTTAAACCCGACGACTTTCAGATGCGCCAACTTCGAACTTTCGAGAGCAAGGAAATAACCACAGGCATAGGCCTGTACACATGCCTTCTCGTCACCATGTACACCCTACTCCCCGGCGTATCCGGAAGCTTTCTATTTGACGATTTCGCCAATCTAGCACCACTCGGTGACGCACAGGGCCTTATCGACACCCGTCACGAACTATTCCAGTTCGCGACATCAAATGTATCTGGCATGACAGGAAGGCCGATATCGGTCCTGTCCTTTCTCATCAATCAATACGCGTGGCCCCAATCGGCAACACCGTTCTTGTGGACCAACCTGATGCTGCACCTTCTCAACGGCATCATGGTTTTCATTTTCGCAAGACTGACGGTGACTGCCTTAAACCGCACTGACAATAGCCACCCCCCATTCTTCACGCCTCTCGCATGCGCCGCAATATGGCTTATCGCGCCTTTACATATTTCCACCGTTTTCTATGCGGTTCAACGTATGGCGGAGCTATCTGCGTTCTTCACGCTGGCATCCCTGTCGGCATATATCAGTGGCCGCCTCCGCGTATCATGTGGGCACACCGCCACCGGACTAACATTACTCTTTTCAGTACCGGTGACTGCCTTTCTTGGGTTCTACGCTAAAGAAAACGCGGCTTCCGTGCCACTATTAATTCTAGCCCTTGAATTAACCGTCTTCTCAAAACGCGCAGAAACGCAAGAAAAAAAACCGTCCGAAAAACTTCTGATAGCCGCATTTGCCATCATTCCGTCAGGGCTCATTTTTGCCTATCTCGGTGCAAAAATAATAAAGGATGACGGAACCGCCCGACTCCTCGCCGAAGGCCCGGTTCTACTAGACTACATATACAAACTCCTGATTCCCCAGAGTTCAACTCGTGCTATTTTCTACGATTCCTTCTCAAGCATCCAGAGCACCACAAACACCGAGGCATTGCTTTCGTGGGCATTCATAGCGCTAATTCTAGGCACTGCAATATACATTCGAAATAAACATCCCGGCATAGCACTTGGTATCCTATTTTTCTTCTTAGGACACACAATAGAGGCTTCCGGCCCCAACCTAGACCTGTATTACGAACACCGAAACTATCTTCCTTCCGTCGGCATAGCGTTAACGCTCGCGATAGCCGCAACACTACTTTTCCGATCAAAGTTCAAGACCGCTGTGTTCGCCTCCGCAATCTGGCTCGCCATCTGTGGTGCCCAAGCTCACATGCGAGCATCTTTATGGGGCCACCCCACGCTAGCCTCAAAAGTATGGATAATGGAGGCGCCTAATTCTCCAAACGCATGGTTGCGTCGCGCATTTATTGCCAACCGTAACGGCAACGCCCTAGCCTTAAATATCGCCGTTGCTCGCTGGCACCAACTCCTGCCCCATTCCTTACACCCCTTACTCCTATCCTTACGATTGGAATGCCCACAGGAACAGATTAGTCAGAAAAGAATCCGTGCCCTTATAGAGCTGGCAAAGAAAACCTCCAGCTTCAACGGCATCGACCGATTCTTCAACCCTCTTGTGACACAAACCATGTCAGGGGCATGCAAAGGGCTTAAACTTGAAAACATATACACGCTAGCCCGAGCGCTAATAGAAAATAAAAACATCACATGGCGCCAAAAAGCATACCTGTGGACGCTATCAGGGCGCATACTTCTCAGTCGTGGGTTGGCCGACGATGCATACTCGGCCTTCGTAAAGGCAAACACCATCGCCAAAGACAAGGTCACGTTACAGCGCCAAATCCATGCGCTCGTGGCCCACAACCGGGCGGACTTAGCTCGTAAGCTCTCGAATCATAAGTACTCAGATGACCGCAAAACAGCGTACGGGCCATTTCACATAAGGACAATCTTGGGATATTTGACCGACCCCGGACAACAAGAAAAAACAGGGGAAGGTTCAAACCGGATTAACGAACAGGCGTCACCATCATCTGCCAAGGTTCCTCAATGACCGAAAACAACGCCCACAGTCAAAAGATATCCGTTGTCATCCCCGCAAAAAACGAGGAGGCATCGATTGGCCGAATAATAAAAACGATACAAGATTCGGCAAATGTGACCGAGATATTGGTTGTGGATGACGGTTCCACTGACAAGACCGCTTCGTACGCATTAGAAGCTGGCGCACGTGTTATCTCACGCCCATACAGCAGCGGCAACGGTTCCGCAATAAAGACCGGCACTCGTCATGCCCTGGGCGATATTCTGGTCTTCATGGACGCTGATGGCCAACACAATCCAAAAGACATCCCCCGCATGCTGGAGAATTTGAACAGGGGATTTGATATGGCTGTAGGGGCCCGCCGCAATGGCTCCCAGGCCAATTTCGGTCGGGGTGCCGCCAACTGGATTTACAACCGCCTCGCCAGCTACATGACTGGCCATGACATATATGACCTCACCTCTGGGTTCAGAGCGGCACATGCCGCTAAATTTCGAGAATTTCTTCATTTATTACCAAACGGATTTTCATATCCCACGACCATAACAATGGCGTTCTTCCGCGCTGGATTCACCATAACCTACGTTCCTATCTCCGCCGACCAAAGGACCGGCCGAAGTCACATTCGCCCGATTAGAGATGGTCTACGCTTTTTGTTAATCATATTCAAAGTGGCGACTCTGTACTCACCCTTAAAGATATTCGCACCGACCAGCGCCGGGCTATTCTGCCTGGGTGTCGGCTACTACGCATACACTTATATCACCCAGGGCCGATTCACGAACATGTCCGCCCTCATGCTCACCACCGCCATCCTTGCGTTCCTTATCGGCTTGGTGTCTGAACAGATTACCCAGCTCATGTACAAGGACACCGACCAAGCTAATATCCAGAGCGGAAACCATGGTCGCTGAGGCCGACCCAAAACCACGGATCCTCGTGATCACCCGGAATCTCCCGCCACTGGTGGGGGGAATGGAACGCCTAATCTGGCACATCCTCGACGAACTGCGACTTGACTACGATGTGTATGCCATCGGACCGAGGGGTGCCGCAGCGCAGGCGCCTGACGGCGTAGAAGTCACTGAGGTACCGGAATCCCCACTCGGGCGTTTCCTACCGGACGTCATGTGGAAGGCCGCCCGGAAAGCTGCGAGTTTGCATCCGAAACTGGTGATGGCCGGTAGCGGGCTCACGGCCCCGTTTGCATGGCTTGCTGCGCGGATCGCGGGGGCCAAGGCAGTAGTCTACCTCCATGGCCTAGATATCGAGGCGAATCACCTCCTCTACCGCGCCTTCTGGCTACCGTTCATCCGTCGCTGTGACATCGTGCTGGTCAACAGTCATTTCACGCGCGCGTTGGCCAAGCAGGCCGGCATCGATGATTCCCGCATCTGGATATTGCATCCCGGTGTCGACCTGCCTGACCTGTCCAGTGCCGAGGAAGCGCGGCGACGCTTCCGCGAACACCACGCTCTCCACGAGCGCCCTGTGATGCTCTATGTCGGCCGCATCACGGAGCGA
The DNA here is from genome assembly GCF_010993615.1 of Arhodomonas sp. KWT. Classification (NCBI taxonomy): domain Bacteria; kingdom Pseudomonadati; phylum Pseudomonadota; class Gammaproteobacteria; order Chromatiales; family Ectothiorhodospiraceae; genus Arhodomonas; species Arhodomonas sp. KWT. The sequence continues at coordinate 4,405 of NZ_WNXE01000125.1, forward strand.
AAAGGGCTGGCTCCGTTCGTCGAGGATGTCCTCCCGACCGTGCTCGATGCCGTTCCGGATGCCCGGCTAGTGGTGATCGGCGAAGAGCCCAACCAAGCCTTACTCCGGGGGGGGTCTGTCTTAGAAAAGGCTCGACACTCGTTGGCACGCCACGGCCGCGAGGACATAGTATGCTTCCTCGGCCCTCGCACTCATAACGACCAGGAGATCAGCGAAGCGTATTTCGCCGCCAACGTTCATGTCTTCCCGATCCAGGACCGTCCCGGAGACCACGAAGGCTTTGGAATGGTGGCTCTTGAAGCCGCGGCCCACGGCACACCGACAGTCGCATTTGCTGTAGGCGGCGTTACCGACGCCGTTCTTGACGGCGTCAGTGGCCGGTTGGTGCCGGCTGGCGACGACCGAGAATTCGCCTCTGTCTTGATCCGCCATCTAAAGTTAACCAGTGCCGAGTCACCCGAAGCCTGTCGCTCGTTCGCAGCCGATTACCGATGGGGGGAATTCGGCAGGAAGCTGCGTGCGATACTGGAGTCGCGTGACGCATAATAAAAGGTCCTCCGTTTCTCCGTGGCCATTTTGGAGATTAATTGGCTGATACCGGCGTTAGCAACGGATTTATGGGAATTCGGATGGAGTTACTTGAAAAGCCAACGGTACTTATCGGGTCGGCTGGGCGAACCGGAACCAAGTTCCTTGGAATCCAGCTAGGCCGCATCATCGAGGACGCGTTCTCGATACATGAGGCGGACGCTATCCACCTTGTGAACCTCCAAGAGGACTTTTACAGGATTCGGCTACTCGGTCTAACAGAAACCGTCTTGGGGAAACTCACGCGCAGGACAGGTACTCGCAACCTGTCTCGCCGACTGCTATCGCATCAAATCAGCCCGCAGGACGCTGGCCGACAGCTGCTGACATCCCGTAAGAGGCTTCACAGGAAAACGGATAGACAACTAATTATCGAATCCTATGGGACGCTCGCCGCGATATTCTCTGCAGCGCCGTATGCCTTTAAGCGTTGGAAGGGGGTTGGGGTTGTGCGCGATCCCAGGACGTGGATCACTTCCTGGGAAGGGCATCGGACGACGAAATATGGGCAAGGTGATCGCGTACAGAGATTTGGCCTAGGTCGTCTGTCTCCAGAACACCTTCAAAGAGATAGCGCAATTGAGGTCTGGCCGGAACTCTCTGCCCGCGAGCGCCTGGCATGGTATTGGGCTACCACGACTCAAATACTGGCAGAGGCCGAAACTAGCTTTGAGGCGGTGCGCTTGTACCGCTTCGAAGACCTCTTCATCGACGGCCATGCCATATACGATCTCGTCGCGTTCTGTGCGGACTTTGGGGATCGGCAGTTCCAATACCGCGATCCGGCACCTTTCATGAATGAGAGGATAAATAGTTCCATGCGGCACGGCATCTCGGACTGGCGATCCTGGTCGGATCGAGACATATTCGCCGTGGAGTTTTTCTGCGGCAGGCTTATGGAGGTCATGGGCTATTCGCGAGACGAGGCATGGATGGAGGCTGCACGACGCGGCTACGGCCGCTCGCCGCTGGCGCGCTTGTCGGACAATGGTGGGAGCCTTCAGCATACGCCGACAATCCGGCCGGTCGAATAGCCATTTCACTGCTGCTTTGGAGGGGTATTCCCTGCGGTGCCGGGCGTGCGGCGCGAATCGATCCAGTGAAGCAGCGTTGCCAGCGGCCCAACCACTGCCAGGCCGGAAATTCGGTTCAGCGCGGCCGCGACGAATGCCAATGAGGCCGGAATACCCACTGTCGCCGCGATGCCAGCCGCGGTAGCCTCAGTGACGCCGAGCCCCGCCGGCGCCACGCCGACTGCTGCGGCAATTACCGTGGAAAGAGTCAGCACGATGGCCTCCAACGCCGCCACAGGATCGCCAAGGGCCCGAAAACATAGCCAAAGACGCAGCGTCCCGATCCCCACTAAGGCCATCTGCGCCGTGACGAGCGCCAGCATCCAGCCGAGTTCCGCCTTGTGAAGCAAGCGCAAGCCGGTGCCGGCGGCCGCAAGCGCGAGAATGCCGCCCACAAGCACACTTGCGCCCGGTCGGTCGAGACCGAGTGCGAGGAGCGCGCATCCGGCCAGTACCAAGGTCACGCCCAGCCAATTCCCGGCCACCAGCACCGTTGCAGCAGTGCCCTGCCGGTAAGTGTTGTCGTCGCTCTTTAGTGCCGCGATTCGCACCACACTACCGCCCGGTAGCGGCAGCATATTGGCCGCGGTGCTTAGCAGGGTAATCTGTACAGCGCGGGCAAGTGGCATGTGTACACGTAACAGATCGGCCGTGAGCCAGAACTGGACGGCATTGGTGAACACAGTCAGCGGCACGCAAAGGAGTACTATCCCCCAGACTCCGGGATCGACATCTTGGAATAGCCCCGGTCGCGCAATGAGCGCAACGGCTAGTCCTCCGAAGAAGACTGCAGCGGCTAATAGCACGCCGGCTCGGCGCACACGCGGGCTCTCAAGGATCGAGGGCTGGCGAGTTAGCGTCCCTATAAGTACCAGCAGACGGCCGACGACGCTCATAGCCGCGCCGCTCCGTCTACCGGGCAATGACCCCGCCTTGGGCACCGCCATTCCCCCGCGCGGCCATACTGCGCCATCCTAGATCGTATGGGAGTACCGATGGAGACAGCCAGTGGGATATAGCGTTCATGCCGATTTTCCGGCACGTCCATTCTGGGTTTATCCAACGGCACATGACTCATGGACTACTGGACTCTGACTTAAATGTTGTAGCTCAGAGGCGCGGTAGCCGCGTATGGCTCCTGCGCCCGCCGATCCCTAAAGGGGCACAGTGCAAGAACTGAAGACGGCTAGGTCATTTGGGTCTGCGAGATTTTTTGGTCGCAGTGGCGGAAATTCTACCCAATCGATCATTGTCGAACTGCCATACCGTCCGACGCAACGCGTCTCTAACGCGATCCAAGGTGACACAACACGACCACTTCGCCAGTGCTTCAAGCACACCGATCCGAACGATATCACGTCGCGCGTGGGCAGAACCGCGGAAAAACGCCACACCAGCCTAACTTGGCATGCTCTCTGCCTATCCGTCTCCCGAAAGATCGAGGCCTATCGAAAAGGGATAAGGGATGAGTATGCACGGCGGGCACCTGGCGCGGACGGAAGGGGGCTTCACCCTCATCGAACTCATGATCGTGGTCGCGATCATCGGCATCCTGGCCGCCATCGCGATCGGCGGTTACATCGACTATACAGGTCGCGGATACGCTCACCGTCACTGATGGCTTACGTAACTCTTTGGTTGAGTACTACAGCCATAAGGGTTCCTTCAACAACGTCGCGAGTGATACGAGAATCACGAACTCGGCCGACCAGTTGAGCGGCACCTATTTCGGGACGAACAGCGTGACCGTGACCAGTAGCGGCACGATGGAGGTCGCTATCGACAGCGGGGTCCACCAGGGGCAGACCTTCACCATGGTGCCCAAGACGGCTTCGGACGGCCGGCTGGTCGGATGGCGCTGCGGCGGGCT
>NZ_WNXE01000126.1:0-7904 GCF_010993615.1 Arhodomonas sp. KWT
GTGTGCCCGAGCGCGACGTTGCCCTCGCGCCAGACGCCGCGGTCGTCGGGGCCGCGGTGGCCGAGCCTCGCCACGGCGGCGGTGATGCGCTCCTCCGGCACCGGGGCGTCGAGACTGACACCGGCTATACCGCACATTGATCGCCTCTCGCTAGTGGCTCTTCCACCGCGGCAATCCGAAAACGTCCAGGTAGGCATCCGTAGCCGCACTGACGGAGTACCTGCGGACCGCCGTGCGGAGGGAGTCACTGTCCGGTGGGCTCCGGAGTGTCGCAGCCAGTCCCTTGGCCATTTGCTCCGCATGGTCGACCGGCACTAGTGGACCATATCTGCCGCCGTCCAGGATCTCGGCCGGACCGCTCGGGCAGTCGGTCGCCACTACCGGCGTCCCCATCGACATCGCCTCGATCAACACAAACCCGAGCCCTTCCCACCGGGACGTGAAGGCCAAAACGTCGGCATGGGCCATGAAGGCATAAGGATTGGAAACGAACCCCGCGAAATCCACATGTCCGCTGATTCCGAGCTGGGAAGCCATGGCCACAAGCTCCTCCCGCTGTCGTCCTGCTCCAAGTATTACGAGCCGGGCGTCGACGCGCTCGCGCAGAAGCGCGAACGCCTGAAGCAGCATATCGAAGCCCTTTCGCCTACCGAGCTCGCCGACAGCCAGAATCACCGGCTTGCACCGCGCGCCAAACCATGGGTGATCAGGTCGAGGCTGGGGAGCCGCGAATAAGGAATCTGGCACAACCGGGCTGGGGACTACCGTGATGCGCTCGCGCCCGAGTCCCGTGTAAGCCGCCATGTCCTCAGCGACACCGCGGGAGGTGACAATCACGCTGTCCGCCAATGGGTATAAGCGCCCCATTGAGTTCCGCTGCAACCAACACTCGAATCGCCCGCGGTGACGCAGGTCGATCGATATTGTCGTACCGGAGCTCAACACAAGACGCGAGGCTACTCCAGATAACTTTCGCGCAAGCAAGGCCGTCCGATTCACCCTGTCCTTGTCCGAGAGGATAACCTTGGGCTGCAGCTCCCTGAGCCACCTGACCAATGCAGGCAGCGCTGTGTACACGTGTCTCGCCCCCAAATCGATGGCCATGAACCGCTCATGGGAAAAGTCGAGACTGGGTCCATGCTCACGAACCTTGAGAAGAGCGACGCTATAGCCTCTCCGAACTAACTCCGGCACGAGATGCCGTACCGCAACGTCAACCCCGCTGTGGCCGGATGTTGCAAAGAAAAGGCAGATATCAACGGTCATGAGGTTACCGGTTCCAGACCGAGCGCCTTCAGGTAAGCTCCGGCGCTTGATTCCGCCTTATAGGGCTCGGCCGCCAAACGCGTACATTCCGGCGATAACGGGCTCTCAAGCGCCTGATGGATGGCCGCAGCAAGGGCGGAGACATCGTTGACGGGAACCAAATGTCCCAGACGCCCGCCTTGGAGTATTTCCCTCGGGCCGCTGAAACAGTCCGATGCAACGAGCGGCACCCCCAATGCGGCGGCTTCCACCAAGGCATTGGGCGACCCTTCCCAACGCGAACTCATGACGAACACCGACGCATGCGCCATGAACGCATAGGGATTGGGTTGCCACCCGGGCAAATCCACATCGCCAGCCACGCCGAGACGTCTCGCAAGCGCCAATAACCGTTCCCTCTGGCGCCCCTCACCAAGGATAATGAGTCTGACATGACATCGCGCCCGTACTTCCGCAAATGCCCGTAACAACACACCGAAGTTTTTCTGCCGACGCAGCCCACCGATTGAGAGGACAACCGGAACCGCATCATCACGCAACCATCGATGCGGAACGGGTTCCTTTGACTCATCGTAAAGCGAGTCAACAACAGTCGGATTGGGTAGAGTCCAGATCCTCTCACGTGGCACACCGAGCCCTCTCACCAAGTCATCGGCTATACCCGATGACACCGCAATGAAACCATCAGCACGCCGATATAGCCGCGCCATCTGCATGCAGGTGTACCAGACCCTGATCGGATTCTTGGTTCGTTGCCGCAGTCGGTGAACCAGGGGATTCCCAACCCTGAAGAGGACGCGGGTGTCGACACCCGCAGCGTCCCGGGCGTCAACGGCGAGCCGGTCGTCACGCAGCTTGGCGCTGATGAGCACGGCCGGGCGTTCTTGCTCCAGAAAACGGCGCACCGCCGCCACCGGGGAGCCGGTCTCCAGCTCGCTCAGCGCAACAGCGTCATCGCAGCGGTCGAGGAAAGGGTGGTCACGATCAGCCACCAGCAGATGAACCGTAACGCCCCGCGCCGCAAGCGCATTCGCAGTATGCACCAGCATGCGCTCGACACCGCCATCGCCCTGGTCGGTGATCAGGATCGCTAGACGGTTGTCATGGACCTCTTGTGCGGGGGTGACTGCCATCGGAAGCGGGCGATACCTGTAATTGATCAGAGCCGGTAAGGAGCATCAAGTGCGAAAAGCTCCACAAGAGACGGCTGAAACGATGGGATACTATCACGTACGCCACAGCTATAGCGCAGGAACGCTGATAGACTCGCGCACCAGTAGGCACACAACACCGAGGCGCCCGCTGTCTTGAACCAGCCGATCGACATCGCCCTATTCGGCATGATTAGCCGACACCCCGGACGCAACCAGGGGGGCGTGTCCGTCAGCGTTCAACGCCTCGCCAACGCCCTGGATGCACAAGGCCTTGAGATCCTCGTCGTCACCGCGGAGACCTCCTGCCGCCCAGAGTGGCGTGCGGGACTCAACCCCGGGGTCCAGTTGGCCGCCTGCCAACGCCTGTCACGCTGGCGGCTGACCCTGCGACTCACCGCTATCCTGCGCCGCCATCGGCCGCGCGCATTGATCGCGTTTGATCAGCGCGCGGGACTGATCGCCGCCGCGGCCGGGCGCTTTCCCGGCATTCACAGCCCGCTGTTCTGGTCGCCGCGAATCGCCATTGGCCCCCAGGTCGCAGGAGGCGGCAGATCGGCCCGTCGCGTACTGGCCGGCATCCGGCGCATCCATGCCCGTGCACGGGGCATCATCGCAATCAGTCAAGGCATGGCCGCGGATCTGGGCGCGCTTACCGGCATACCGGCGTCATCCATCACCACGATATATAATCCGATCGTGGACGGAGCGCTCGAACAAAAGGCGAAGGAGCCCGCCCCGGGCCGGTTCGACCTGCCCGAAGACACCCCTCTTCTCGTCGCGAGCGGTCGGATGACGCCGCAGAAGGACTACCCCACGCTGCTACGCGCCGTGGCCAGGGCGAATCGCCGTACGCCCCTGTCCCTGCTGATCCTCGGCGAGGGCCCGGAACGGCCGGCCCTGGAGGCCCTGAGCCGGGAGCTCGGCCTGGGGGACAGAGTCGCCATGCCCGGCTATCTGTCCAACCCGTTTCCGGTCATGCGACAGGCGGACACCTTCGTGCTGAGCTCCCGATACGAAGGATTCGGCAACGTCCTCGCCGAGGCCCTGGCACTGGGTCTGCCGGTGGCCGCCACCGACTGCCCGTTCGGGCCGCGCGAGATCCTCGCCGACGGCCGCTACGGCGCGCTGGTACCCGTGGGGGATAGCGAGGCACTGGCAGAGGCGATCGCCACCACCCTGGAGCACCCGCCGACCCCCGAACACCAGCATGCGGGGGCGGCACGCTTCGAGACCGGGCGAATCGCACGGCAGTACCGCGACACGGTCCTCGGCCCCCCGGGGGATCCCGCCTGAACCCGCTCAGCGCCCACGTATGGCGAGCCGAAGCGCACGCCATGCGGCGCTGAGCTCACGCCGGCGAAAGGCGCCCGCCTGTTCCCGGGAAACCCGTGACAGGACCGCTTCCGGGTCGATGCCGAGCCGTTCCCGAAGGCCGGCGGCGACGGCCGGGATCGACCATACGGCCGCGGCGTAGTCCACGAGGCCGTAGGCCAGCGCGATCACCCCCGCGGACGCCCCCATGTGGACGACGTCCCCTGCCCTGCCGGGCAGCACGTCCGGATCCATCAGGTACAGGACATCGCCGTGAATGAGCTCCCCGCGGGAGAACGGCCGCTCGCCGCCGGCGAGCTGGCCCGGACGACGCTCGCTGTCGCGGCGCCAGGCGTGCAGCTCGGGGAAACCAACGGGGCGCAGGCCCCGTGACTGCAGGGACTCGTCGATACCGGAGAACAGGGGCTGGCCACGATATATGGGGCGGAAACTCACCTCGGTGCGTACTGCCACCAGCTCCTCGGCCAACAGCGAGGACGCGCCGTCGAAGACCGCCTGCTCCCACCCCTGGACATCGATCTTCATGTACCGGGGGTGGTCCACCGCCTCGTCGCGGACGACGTCATCGAGGGCCTGCGTCACGAGGTCCACGGTCCGCTCGGTCTCGTAGCGGTGCCCCCGGGAGAACGACTCGGCCAGTGGCCTGTCCGCCGGCAGCAGCGACGAGCATCCCGGGGCGTGGGTCACGTACAGCACACCGGCCTCGTCCCGGCGCCCGAGCGGGGTGGAGCGCACGCGCAGCGATCGCCACCCCCGGGACTCGCCCGGGGGGAAGTCCGTTGCCCGGGCATCCGCATCGAAACCCATGACATCGACGCAGACGCCAATCCCGGTCAGATCGGGACAGACCGAGCCGCGGCAACCCACGTCGATGGCGGAAAACGCCGACTTATCGCCCATGCGCCCTGCCAGTTCGCGGAGATGGTCACCGACGACGACGGGTTTAATCAGTTCCATAATGTTCTACTCTATTGCCTGCCGGCGGCCGATAACTGATCGCCGCCCCTGCCCGGACGGGACAGATGGAGCGCAACCGCGACCCCGCAGAACAGCGCAATCATGAACGGATTACGATAGCCCTCTATCACGTGATCGGCCATCGACTGCCATGTCATCGCGACGAGACTCACGAATACGCCTCCGGCGACACCGGTGACGTCATCACACAGGGCCCTGAATAGGGTAACCACGCAGAAAACGAATAGTGCGAGAAAAAGACCCAGCCCGATGATGCCGTGCTCGACCATGATGGTGATCGCGGTGTTATGGAAATGGCGAAACCCTCGAGTCGCGACCGCCTCGAACCGGGAATGCGCGAGCAGCTCAGGGGCGCTCGCGAATCCATGTCCGAGAACGGGCTGCTGCCACCATATGGAAAGCCCCTCATAGGCCATCTTGGCGCGGAGGCCGACAGAGCCATTGCCCAGTGCCTCCCAGTTCCCCTGCACCAGCATGTCAAGCGCGTGCTGACCTTTCTCCCAGCGGCCGGCGATGATGTCACCGGCCCCCCAGGCAATCGCCAGGCAGAGTGCGACCAGGACCAGACCGCCGGCCACCGCGGCCCGCAACCAGTAGCGCCGGGGGACCCTTGGGCCGACACCGAGAACGGCCGCCAGCGGCAGCGCGACGGGAACGATCAGCCACACGGAGCGGGTCTTGGCCAGCACGACACTGACAAGGGCGAGCACGAACACGGAAACCAGATAAGCCAGTGCCGCGTTACGCCGCAGCGGCGAGCGCATGCGGCACGCCCCGCGGATGAGTGTCAGCGCGAAAATCGCCACAACCAGGGACCAGAATCCGAAATCCACCGCCGAATCGCCGAACCTGAATCGCCCGTGCCCGTAAAGGGCGCCGGTAAAATCCCCGGGCTGCCATTTCTCGGCCACCCGGACCAGAAGCCCCGCCGGCAGCAGCATGAAGACCGTAAACTGCCACTCCGGCTTGCGGTACAGCCAGTAGCCGGCCGCCAGGGCAGCCAGATAACCGACGGCGATATAACTCTTGAATGCCTCGAACTGGGCCGCCATCGGCACCGCAGGGCGAAGCGGCCCCAGGGCGAGCTGCAGGACGAGGAACCCCAGATACACGAGTGTCAGCCACACGAACGGCGAGCGTGTCAGCCCCACCCGCGCCCGCGGCGCATCGACGACGAAGGCGACCAGCAGCAACACCAGCGCGACGTTGCCCATCGCCACCCCCATCAGCGCGCCACTGCCAAGCAGTAGCAGCGCGAGAATGGCGCCCACGGATACAACCCTGTCCCAGCCTGTCATTACGTAATGCGTGTCAGAACGAACGTTCGCTTTCCCCGGTAGCGACTCGGTCACGGACGACGCGTCTCCTCGACAATGCGTTGGTAAATCGACCGGTTTCCGGCCACCATGCGTTCCACGGAGAACCGGTCGACGACAAAATCGCGTGCCCGTCCCCCCATCTCCTGCCGTTCCCGCGTACTCGAAAGCAGGCCGTTGAGGCGGTCGGCCAGGATACCCGGCTCCCCTGGCGATATCAGCCAACCGCTTTCCCCGTCCATCACCGCCTCCTTGATCCCGCCCGCCGCAGACGCCACAACCGGCACGCCGCAGGCCGCCGCCTGGAGCAGGGTCACGCCGAGGCCCTCCATGTAGGCCGGGTGCGCGAGGACATCGAGGCAGGGAAAGATGTGCGCCATGTCCGTGCGGAAGCCGGCGAACACGAACCGGTCCGCCAGGCCCTGCCCGTGGACCAGCGAGCGGATCGCCGCCTCCCCCGGGCCACGGCCGAACAGCAGGAAGCGGGTGCGCGGATGCGCCGCCAGCACGGCCGGCGCCGCCGCCACGAGCACGCGGTGCCCCTTGCGCGGGATGAACTGCGCGGCCATGCCCACGACGGCCTCGTCGTCGGCCAGGCCGAACTCCCGCCGGAACCACGCACGGTCGCCGCCGGGACGATACGTCTGTGTGTCCACGGCGCTGGGCACGCAGGTGACGCGCTCCGGGGCCAGCCCCTCGGCGAGCAGGACCTCGCGTATGCCCTCGGAGATGGTGATCACGTGGGCGTAGAGGCGGTATTTCAGCGCCACCCACCAGCGCCGTTCCGGGTTGTCCACCCGGCGGCTGAGCACCGCCGGTACGCCGGCGAGGCGGGCGGCGATGCCGCCGATGACGTCGGCGCCGCGGCGGCTGTGGAGGTGGACGAGGTCCGCGTTCTCCTCGCGCAGCACGCGGTAGAGACGGGCACCGAAGGCGACGTCCAGGTCGCCACGCACGGGCATCGCAACCACGCGGTCGGCGACGCCCTGCGCCGCCTCGGCGATCTCGCTGCCCGCGGGGCAGACCAGCACGTGCCGGCCCGGCGAGGCCGCAAGCCCGCGCAGCAGCATCAGCACCTGCAGCGCCCCCCCGTAGAGGTGCATGCCGGTCTCGACGTGGACCACTGTCATGCCGCGGCCATCAGCTCGCGGGCGACGTCGAACACGTCGCCGGGGCGGTGCAGGCGCATGCAGCTGAATTCGCCGCCGCACAGCGGACGCCGGCGGCAGGGCGAGCACCACAGCGGCTCGTAGAGCACGCGGGTGCGTGGGCTCTCGGTCTCCAGGTAGGGACGGGTGGAGCCGAACAGCGCCACGGTGGGCACGGTCAGGGCGGTGCCCATGTGGGTGAGGCCGGTATCCACGCCCACCAGGGCCTCGGCACCGGCGATGGCCGCGGCGCTGGCGCGCAGCGACAGCCCGCCGGCGACGCTGATCGCCGGGCTGTCGGCGACCAGCGCCTCCGCCACCGCGCGGTCCTCCGGGCCGCCGAGCACCACCGGAGTCGCGCCGGTCTCAGCCGCAAAACGCCCCGCGAGGTCCCGCCAGCGCTCGTCGAACCAGTGTTTCTGGGGACGGGTGGTGAACGGCGCGAACGCGACGTAGCGCCCGTTCACCCCGGCCGCGGCGATGGCCGAGCGGGCGGCGGCGTGGTCGTCGTCGCCGAGTGCCAGGTCCATGGGGAAACGGGTGGTGTCCGCGCCGAGGTGGGCGGCCAGGGCGCGGTACTCGCTGGCGATGCGGCGGTCGTCCCGCGGCGGCGCGAGCACCTCGGTCATCAGCCGCTCGCTGCCCTCCCGCGAGCCCAGGCCGATACGCTCGCCGGCGCCGGTGAAGCGGGCCCAGACGCCGCTCTTCAG
>NZ_WNXE01000127.1:0-7856 GCF_010993615.1 Arhodomonas sp. KWT
TGGGGCGGCACCCGGCCGGCGGAACAGGCCGGTCACACCGAGGAGGTAGTCTTCTCCCTGCCCCGGGATCTCATGCGAGAGATCAGACGGCGGAGTGCGTAGCGTCCGGTCTCAGTCACAGCTTAGAGTGCCGGGGGGGCGTTTGCGGATCCTCCCCACCATCGACAGGGTTATTCCGTGTGATGGGGCATTGTCGGTGGTGTCACAGAGGACGAAGGTGCCGGCATAGCCGGAAGCGAGTCCGGTGGGGCGATAACGTACGTAGTCCGATGGGTTGCCGCTCGCCCTCAGTGTCAGCCCTGCGTCTGCGATGGCACCAGCCACTTGGACGATCCTTCCGGCCCCGGCATCGCAGCGTTCATCCCGGTCGGCATCCACACAGTTCCTGCGTCGCTCGGGGTCCTGGAACGCGAGCCAACCCTGCTCCCAGTGCCCGTCGTCGCGGCATCCCGTCGTCGGGTGGCCGGGGCACACTACGGTTCCAAGCCCTGTGGTTATTGCCTCTCGCCGGGCGGCGTGCAGGCTGCCGGTAAGGCGGTTGAGGTCGGTTGCCATGCGGTTTCGGGCGGTGATTCCGGCCAGGACTGGAACGGCCGCCACGGTAACGGCTGCGACGATTGCCAGTGTGACCAGCAGCTCGGCGAGGGTGAATGCGGACTGGCGTGGATGCATGATGGACCTCCGTGTCCGCTGAAAGATAAAGGCCGTCCATGGCCGCTATCCGTGCCCATCGCGTCTCGACGCGATTCGTCATGGCCGACTACGGGGATTCGCCCCGGCATTCGTCATCCGACCCCGCAGAATGGGTCCACTGACCGGTCTGGTCGAGGGTCAGCGTTCCGCAGGGATCGTTCGTCTGATCGTTCTGGGGCGCCGCCTGCAGGGTGTAGGTCGCCGCAGCGACGCTGGATACGCTGATGTCGTAGAACGTGGTGCCGTCCTGCGGGGATTCCGTCACCGGCAGTAGGTTGGTGACCTCGGCGGTGCTCAGTGTGTTGCCCGCGTCGTCCTCATCGTATGCCATGGTGGACGTATGATGCCGCTCGAGAAACTGGGCGTTCTCGAGCAGGTCACTCTCGGCAGTGGCACGCCGGGTGTCCCGGACGTGGTCGATATACGACGGGTACGCGACGGCGGCGAGGATGCCGACGATCACGACGACGATCATCAGCTCGATCAGGCTGAAGCCGTTACGGGGAGTGTTGGCTATCGTGCGGCAACGCTCCCCCGGGCCTGCGACACCGGCATTGAATCTCATCGTTTCACCTGCAGTTCCTTTACACGGATTCGCGAGCCCCGTAAGGACTCGAAGCGCATCTCGACACGCATTCCCTTGCGTAACGATTTCCGGGACATCAACTCGCCCCGTGTGTTGCGCAATACCGTGCGATCGTCGATTACAGCGGTCACGTCACCTATCACGAGGGATGAGTGGTCCTCGCCGAGGGTGGATATCGCGCCGGAGACGACGTGCCCGCTGCCGGCGTCACCTTCCTCGCGCTGAATGCTCGGTCGGCCATCGTTTTGCTGAGCGGAGACCATGCCGCCGCCCGACAGTCCCAGTACGACAGCGGCTGCAATGGCAAGACGGCTCGCTCTCATTGCCTACCTCCGGAGTTCCTGCCATGAAACGCGGCCCGTGTTCGAGGCGTCGAGCGGCGGAATGGTGTATGAAGTGTCGTCGTTGGCATCGTCACCGAAGGTGTAAAGTCGGTCGCCGAGAACGCCGAGGTCGGATACCCGCTTCGGCAGCTTGAGTCCCGATACCGGGTACGCGGCGTCACCGTTTGTCACCCTGTCACGCTGGTCGACGATGTCATCGTCGTCGATGTCGATCGCTGCCTCCTCCGGCCGTCCCCCGTTGAGAAGGTCGACAACCATGAGCCAGCTCTCCCCACCGCCGGCACACGGGTCGTCATTGGGGATGAGCGTTGAGAAGTAGCCGATCTCGTTGCGTACTACTGTATCGGAAACGACCCGTTCGCCGTTCGCCGGGAGATCGAAATACCAGCCCTTTTTGCCATCCGTTTCGGTGCTGTAGTTGACTGGATTGCGGGTGAGCACGCGGCGGTCGCTGGGGGCCCAGTCGGCGAATGTCTGCTCGACGAGATCAGTACGCTCCAGCGATCCGGTTCCCGCGTCCCAGATACCGTAGTAACTCTGCGCCTGCTCGGTGTTCCGGTCTCCAGGGACGAGGTACTGTCCGGTCCCGAAGGTGACAATGATGTTTGGGGCGTTATCGGCCGTCTCGCCGACATCCGTGTTGAACAGCAGACTCGGCTGTGTCGTGATCGGTTGACCGTTGCCATCCGGATCCTCGGCCGTGAATAGCGGGGACGAGCCGTACGCCAGACCCCACTGGTTGTCGTTCTGGTCGGAGAGATCGAAAACCCAGAGGTTGCCCCGCAGATCTCCGGCGTAGACGCGGTCCACGACGCTGTCCCCGTCGATGTCAGCAACCACCGGTGTACTCAGGCCGTTACGGTCGGATGTAGAGCCGATTCCCGTATCGATGGTCATGTAGTCGCTGTTCTTCCAGTCGCCGTCGATCCCTTTTTCGATGAACAGGATGAACAGCTGCGCGGTGCCGCTGCCGGAATCGTTGTAGCCGTTGCCGAAGATAACGGCCCATTCGCCGTTGTTCAGTCTCGCGACCGTGGGCTCGCTGAAGGTGTGGCCGAGATCGGCGTCGTTCTGTGATGAGAACTCCCACAGGACGTCTGAGCTGTCGATGGAAGGGGAGGTGACGTCGAGCGCGAACAGGCCGCGTCCTCCGCCGCGGAGACTGCCGATCAGCAGCGTACGCCAGTCGTCTCCACTGCCGGTATTCACGTATGCGTCCGAGACGACGGGTGACTGATCGACGTAGTAGCGATGACTGTAGTCGGGGTCGGTAAGAAAATGCAGACCCTGCTGAGCACTGTCGCTCGCGAGTGCTCTCGGCACGTAGGCCATGGTCTCCTCGCCCGTTTCCGCGTCGAAACCGTGCAGCATGCCGTCGTTCGCCCCGACATAGACCGCGGGATCCCGGTTCGTCGAGTTCTGGAATTCGGAGTACCGTTCGCCTTCCGCTGTCGGGAAAGGCTCCTGATCGGGCCAGCTGAGTTCCGGGTCGCCCACGTAGACCGGTGCGGAATGGATGATGTCGCCCAGGCGGCTGCCGCGGTCCCGGAAACTACCGCCGTTATCCTCTTCGCTGCTGCGATCGCCACGGAGGAAGGCGAGACGTTTCTGACCGCTGGTGACGCTGCCCTCGCTGCCGTCGGGGTTGGTCCGAAGGTCGGCCTTCATCGTGCTGCCGATGTTGCCCCATGCGAAGTCGACGCCGCTGCTTCCGTTGTAGCTGAGGATGTTCCTCGGCGAGGTGTTGAGGTTACGGGCGTCCAGCACGTTGGCGGCGGACCAGGCGGAGGAACTCTCGTAGGAGCCGTCCTCCGGATCGATCGGGATCGCGATCATGTCGCCGGACCAGTCCCGCGTGTTGTAGACCGGAACGAAGACCGTCGAGCCGTCCTCGAGGATCTTGCCGTTGAACGCGCCTGCTGCGGCGGTGGCGCTGCGATCAACCGCGGTCTGGTAGGCGTCGGAAAGCGCTGTAATCAGGGTTTCCGGGTTTTTGGCGCTGAGATAGTCTCCGCGCCCGTTCCAGGCCGCATGGCGGAGGTCGTCAATGGTGGTGATGTCGTCCGACGACGGCTCGGGCCAGGTGAATGCGTCCTCCCGGTTCGGCGGATTGGCACTCAGCGTGCCATTCACCCCGAAGGACACGCCGAAGGTCACCATGTGCTGATGGTCCGCAGGATCGGCGTCGCTGGTCGGAACCAGGTTAGGCAGGTTGCTGAGGTCGCGTTCGTAGTAGTCCATCGCGACGTCGGCGAGCGTGTTCGAGTAGGTGTCGGCGTACGACGCACCGTCATAATCGGTATCGTCGTCGCCGTCCGCGTTTCCGACGTCCGGTGAGGAACTGTTCCAGTAGCCGTCGGTCATCGCGATGACGAAGTTCTGCTGGCAGGAACCGCCGTCGGACTGGGACAGGATTGGGCTGGGCCAACGATCGCCCCAGTATCCACCCTCTCGGTAATTGCCCTCAAAGTACTCTCCAATGTCTTCCAGGCGTCGCCGCAGTGGCGTGCCGCCGTTGGAGTAGTTGCCGAGCAGGTTATCGAGGAGGTCGGACTTGTTGGCCGCAGCGGTTGCGTCGACTGGCGTGGTCTGGTCGTCAACATCCTTGACCGGAGTGTCGGCCCCGCCGTTGTCGTGCAATGTCAGCAGACCCATGCGTTCCGCCGAGCCGCTGATCAGCTCGGAGATCGCGCGCTTTGCGACGTATTCCTTCTTGCGGTAGTAGCTGAACCAGTTGGCGTAGTTCTGCTTCTCGTCCGCCGTCATGTCCTTGACGTAAACGATTTCGCCTTGCCCGCCGGTAGGCACCGAGTTGGGGTAGTAGTGCCCGTCCGTCGGTATGTTGTTACGGGGCGGGAGGCATTCCTTCTTGTCGTATTCGCCGTTGCCGTTCGCGTCGTTCCACTTGACGTAGAAGAAGCCGACGTCACTGGACCAGCAGCCCCAGGAATTCTCGTCCTCTATATCTCCCTCTTCGCAGGCGTCATTCTCCAGGTCTAGAGTGTCGCTGTTGTGGTCGTAAGGGTTGAACGGCGCGTCATTGACGGAGACGTCAGACAGCGTGTTGCCGTCGTCGTCCTCCCCGGCCCAGGGGGAATAGTCGATCGACGGGTCGAACGCCATGGTGTTGTAGGCCGAACACAGCTCCCGCCATTCCTCGGCCTCACTCGGTGTGGGGTCGATGTACACCCACTCATCCGATGCGTTCGGATAAAGCGTCCTGGCGCGGTCAGTGGGCATGTGGTCCCAGTCCATACTGCCGGAGTCGTCCAGCAGGAACATGATGTTCGGCGGTACTGTGATGCCCGTGTCCAGCGGGGCGTTCGCCAGTGTACCCGGAGCAGCACTGGCGTTGCCGACGGCGACGCCGAGCGCCAGCGCGCCGACCATGCGCGTGAGTCGCCGCTTGCTGATGATTCCGTTGATCATGGCGTGGTCCTTTCGCCGCCTCACAGTGCGGTGACGTAGCGGGAACGCAGGAACACCTCGGCGTTTTCCGAGCCGCCTACCCCCCGGACGGTGATCTGGAAATGGTATAGCGTCGGGCTGCCGGCACCGCCGCCATAGCTGGCGTCGGGAGTCGGTGAACGGTTGTTCGCGGAACCCGCGGTTTTGCCGAGGTACTTGACGACACATCGCGGCTGACTGGCGACGTCGGCCATGTTTACGCCGCAGTTGAACGAATCGCTGCTGGACCAGTCCATCGACAGGTAGTCCGGCTCGGTGTTGCCTTCGCCCAGCTTGCCGTTCGCGCCATCCAGGGCGGCCGTCGAGACGATGCCGTCAATCCAGTCCTCGGCCGCCCGCAGTCCCGCCTCGGCGGCCTGGAACGCGAGATCCCGATTGCGGAAGCTGCCGGTCATCCGCTCCTGAAGCGTCGTCGACTGCATCGCAGTCACGCCGATCAGCGTCAGTAATAGAAGGAATATCAGGGATATGGCGAGTACGACACCTCGTTGCCGCGCCGGCGGCATCGCAGCTATGGCGTTCATGGCAGCCGGTTCCTCAGGGCAATGGTAGTGGTGAACACGTGTCCCAGACGCCGGTTGGGGGGGCTGACGTTGCTGCCATTGAACTCCAGCGTCTGGGTGTCGTTGAGGACATTGTCATCCAGCGAGTAGACGAGGAGGGAGATCCGGAGCCCAACCGCCTCGTTCCAGTCGCCGACCGCGTCTGCGTCCTCGTAGCTGTCTACGTTGCCGTCGTCGTCCGTGTCCAGTCCGTACTCGATCTGCATGTCCTGAACGCCGGGAACGAGTTCCTCGTTGCTGCCTCCCAGGCCGGCGCGGTAGAGCGCCGAGACCCCGTCCGCGTTCTCGGCGACGTAGTACAGGTAGGAGTTCATGCGCACGATGCGGGAATCGTCCCCAAAGGTGTACGGGGTGCCGTTGGTCGTGCACTGCAGCGGCGAGCCAAGTCCCTTGGTGCAATTGCCCGGGCTGATGCTGCCGCCGGTGTTGTGCACGATCGTGAGGTTCTCCTGGTTGGCATTGCTGACCTGGAAGATCGCGGAGTGAGAGAGGTCGCAGGCCATGAGGACGTCTTCCGCCTCGAAGTCGTGTTTGGCCCGGTCCGATTCCGATTTGTCCACGTCAGAGGCCTTGGCGATCTTGAACTCCGCTGAAGTGGGGTTGTGATCGGTGACGACGAAACCGGACGACTGGTCACCGAACAGCGCCATCACCGCATCCGTACCGTCGACCGGATCGCGGACGCCGGCATACGACGGGAGGTCGCTTGCGGAATTCACTGACTCGTAGCCCATCAGCGGGGTGTCAAAGAAATCGAGCGATGGCGTAGTGCCGGCGTTTTTCAGCACGTTGGTCGCGGTCGCCGTGTTGCCGCAGGGGGAATAGCCGGCGGCACGGAGGTCCCGACGCAGGAACTCCATCGCGAAACGGCCGTTCTCCTGAATGTCGGCAAGGGCGCCGTTGGTGCGATAGCTCTGCTTGCTGCCCATGAAGATCGCGCCTACCCCGAGTATCAGCACGAGGCTGATCGTGAGCGCGACCATGATCTCCGGCAGCGAGAACCCCCGCTGTGCCCGGCGCATTCCGCCTCCGGCCCTCATACGCGTGTCTCTATGGTGAACGTCTGTTCGTCTTCCCCGCCTGCCCGGCTGTCGTTCCACCGGATCCGTACGGTGCACACAGCACTGGTGCCGTCACAGTCCACCGACGCAGCGCCCGAGGGGAGCCGGCTTAGCTGTGTCGACACCCAGTCCTTGAACTGCTGTACAGAGACGTCCCCGCTCTCGTCAACGAAATTGCCGGACGTGTCGTAATCCGGCGCGTCCTGGCGGTCCAGTCGGATGCGGTCAATCAGGTCGTAACCGGCGAGAACGGCCTGACTGCGGAGATAGGAGCTGTCGCTCAGGCGCAGTCCCGAAGTCTGCAGGGACGCAAGGCCAAGCAGTCCGACGGACAGGACGAGCAGGGCGACCAGTACCTCGATCAGGGTGAAACCTCGGGAATGGCCGTTGAGATTCAGGGGGGATGCCATCGTTTCGTATGCTCCTGGTCTCACGGACAGCTCCCTGTGCCTGCGCTGGCGCGTCCTGTCGGTGACACGTCCACGTTTCGGGCGGCGGAGCTGCCGGAATCGGTGATATCGAAGCAGCCGTTGGTGGTGGTCAATCCGGAGGGTTCATAGACAACCTCGTCCGGACCACCGCTTATCGAAACCGCGCCATCCGGTGCCCCGATGGTCTGAATGATCTCGTCGGCATCCTGGCTGCCGTTATCGTCTGTATCGGACCAGACCTCCCAGCCGGATTCCCAGTCCGTGCCGCTCTGCGGCTGAAGGGTCACTTCGCGCCCGCGCTCCAGGGCTTCACTGCGCGCGACGTTCATGGAGCGTACGAGGCTGTTGGCCGTCGTTACCAGCCGGTTGTCCTGAACGACGGAGCGGAAACTCGGCACCCCGATGCCGATGAGCACCACAAGCACCGCGATGGTTACCAGCAGCTCGACGAGTGTAAATCCGTTTCTTCGTTTCATTGCTTTTGTGTTGTGCCGCATGCGTTGCTCGTCAGTAAACCATTGTGTGACGGACTGCACTCTGTCACCGATGAACGGGGTCTAGCCCGGCCAGTAGGGAAAGCGAAGTCTATCTTGCGGTGCGTGCTGGTGCTCGGCTAGAATTCGCGTTTTGAAAGCCGGCGTAGCTCAGCTGGTAGAGCAACGCATTCGTAATGCGTAGGTCCGCGGTTCGAGTCCGTGCGCCGGCACCAT